>CAYXVM010000269.1:0-2474 GCA_964468465.1 uncultured Clostridium sp. | reverse complement strand
GGGCTGTCCCTACGATTTGTTTTTTATTATGTAGCGGACGATGCCCACATCGTCCCAATGCATTTTTTATTCGCCTATGGCGAATTGGTTCGTCGGGGACGCCGAACCCTACGGATTTATCGTTAATTTGTGCGTTTTCAAGCGGGCGAACGCAGTTCGCCCCTACCGTGTTGACGATGATTTCTGCTGTTTTTCCGGAACGCCGTCCTCGGCGTTCCCTACCAAAAAAACATATATATCAACATTTTTGCGTATGTCAAAAACGGCCTGCACCGTTGAACGATGCAAGCCGTTAAAATTTTGTTGCCATATCAAATTCCGTTTTCAAGGAAATACTGCATCACGCTGTTTGAAACCGTTGATGCAACGCCCGAGCCGTAGCCTGCGTTTTCGGCAATGCAGACAACCGCAAGCGGCAGATCGTCTCTCTGCGAATAGCCCGCAAACCATGAATGGCTTTTTGCGCCGTCAATCTGTGCAGTTCCCGTTTTACCGCACATCTGAAGATCCTCAAATTTCCAATCGCCGTATTTATCAACAACATTTGAGCGAAGCAGAGCGTCAAGCTTTGCGGCGGTGTCGGGGTTCATTTTGACCGTAACCGAGGGAATTCTGCCAACAATTTGAGAAAAAGTTCCGAGGGAACGGATTCTGTCGGGAGCGTAGCCCTCTCCGCCGTTTGCAATTGCACCCATTATGCTCAGAAAGTGAGCTAGATTAACATAGGTTGTCGATTGACCGATGCCCGCCCAACCAAGCTCGGCTTTGCTCTCAGTCGAGGGAGAAAATCTGCTCTTTGTCAGGCGGATTTCCTTAGCGTAAAGCTGAGTGTTGAAGCCGAGAGATTCCGCGGTTGCTTTGAGCTTGTCAGCGCCGAGTTGAAGCGAAATTGCGGCAAAAGCGCAATTGCAGGATTCATTCATCGCCTGCTGAAAATTGACCGTGCCGTGAACGCCGTTGCAGATAACCTTGCCGTCGCCCGTTTCGTATTCTCCGTCACATTCAAAGGTCTGCGAATAGATATCGGGGATATTTTCAATGGCGCAGGCGGCAGTCACGATTTTCATTATAGAGCCGGGAGTGTAAATTCCCGAAACCACCTTATCGAGAAATACGCCGTCATATTTTTCATTTGTGAGCAAGTCCGAAGGCTTGTTCTCAATGTCATAGGTCGGCTTTGAAACGCTGCAAAGCAGTTCGCCCGTTTTGTAATTATATACGGCAACTGCTCCGTTATAGCTGCCGAAAGCCTTGTAGGCAATCCTGTTCGCCTCGGCATCGATGTTGAGGGTGATATCCGTTCCCGTTCCGCTCTGCTTGAGCTTATAGATGCCCTCAATCCGGCTGTAGCCCGAAAGAGTGTCTCTGAAAAGGTAATGAGTGCCCGTTGAGATATATCCCGCCGTGTCTCCGACAACATGAAGCACGGATTTTCTCATGTTTTCGCCCTTTGCGAATATTCTTTCGTTATCGGAGCTTTCAGCAAGCACAACTCCGTTTTTGTCATAAATAGTGCCCGCATTGACTATCGTTCCGCCCGAATAGATGTGGCGGTTAGCCTTGTTCGACGCCCAAGCAGGGCCGTTCATCATAAGGCTGACAACGAATATCACTATTCCTGCAAGAAATGCAAGAATCAGCGCATATATAATTGCGGCTCTTTTTGCGGTTATTCTCATTTGCTCACTCCTTTCACGGGTCGGAATGCCGAGTCCTACGGATTTTTATGATTTTGTGCATTTTTTATTTCTTGCTTTGATTATACTCTTTTTATAAATCCATAACTTTTTTTGAAATAGCCTTGATTTTCATAAAAAGCATGGGCATCTTCTCTCTGCAAACCGCTGTTAAGAAGAATAACTTCAATATTATTTTCTTTTGTCCATTGCTCTGCGGTTTTTAGAAGCTTTGTGCCAATACCTTTCCTTCGGTAAACTTTTGAAACTGCAAGAGCGATTATTTTCATACCCTCGTTTTCAAGTTCAAAAGCAAGATAGGTAACACAGCCTATGAAACCTACAACCTTGTCACCCTCACAGGCAACAAAGATTTGATAATTGCCACGCTTCATCATTTCTTCAACGCGGTTTTGCAACTTTTCAAGTTCACAGTTGTAACCTAAATCTATGTCAAGAATATCTCTTATCGCAGAAATATCTTTATTTTCATATTTTCTGTAATCCATAGTTATCCCTCGTATATCATCACTTTTAACTTCAAAAATTCATAGGATTTGATGTGTTTTCACGGACAGCCGCAAGGGCTGTCCCTACGATTTTTTCAATTTGTAGGGGACGATGCCCACATCGTCCCAAAAGGAAAATTTGCATTATCCGCCTGCGGCGAATCGGTTCGTCGGGGACGCCGAACCCTACGGATTTTCCGTGAGCCGTGCATATTTTTCGGAACGCCGAGGACGGCGTTCCCTACCGAATTTTGCGTGTTTTCAGATAGTATCGTTTATCAGTCAGCAT
>CAYXVM010000268.1:0-2483 GCA_964468465.1 uncultured Clostridium sp. | reverse complement strand
GAACAGCCCTGCTCGAATATGACGGCTTTAAGAGCTGGGGGCTTGAAATTGCGGCGGCTTTTGACGCCGACGAATCGAAAACGGACAGGTCAAAAAGAATATATCCCGTTTCCGAATTAAAGGAATTCTGCAAAAATGGTGACATAAAAATCGGCATCATAACCGTTCCCGCTTCTGCTGCCCAGCAGGTTTGCGATTTGATATGCGAAACGCCGATAAAGGCTGTCTGGAGCTTTGCTCCGACCCATCTTTATGTTCCCGATGGCGTTGAGGTTCAATACGAAAACATGGCAGCTTCGCTTGCAAATATTTTGTGCAGCATTGATTAAGGCAAAAAGGCAAAGGAGATAGATATTATATGGAAAAGAATTACATGATCGTTGACAGCGTTGAGACCCTTGAGGCCGCAATCGCAAGAGTCAGAGCGGCTCAGCAGAAGTATTCAACCTATACTCAGGAGCAGGTTGACAAAATCTTTCTTGCAGCGGCAATGGCAGCTAACAAAATGAGAATCCCCCTTGCAAAGGCAGCCGTTGAAGAAACGGGCATGGGCATTGTTGAGGATAAGGTTATCAAAAATCACTATGCTTCCGAATACATTTATAATGCTTATAAATCAACAAAGACCTGCGGAGTTATTGAGGAGGACAAGGCTTACGGCATTCAGAAGATAGCCGAGCCTATCGGCGTTATCGCCGCAGTTATTCCGACAACCAACCCCACCTCAACCGCAATTTTCAAAACTCTTATCGCTCTTAAAACAAGAAACGGCATCATCATCAGCCCTCATCCCAGAGCAAAGAAATCAACCATCATGGCGGCGAAGATCGTTCTTGAAGCGGCTGTTGAGGCAGGCGCTCCCGAGGACATCATAAGCTGGATTGATGTTCCCAGCCTTGAAATGACAAACCTTGTTATGAAAGAGGCGGATATAATTCTTGCAACCGGCGGCCCCGGAATGGTCAAGGCTGCTTATTCAAGCGGCAAGCCCGCCCTCGGCGTCGGCGCAGGCAACACCCCCGCAATCATTGACAGCACCGCAGACATCGTTCTTGCCGTCAACTCAATAATTCATTCAAAAACCTTTGATAACGGCATGATCTGCGCTTCCGAGCAGTCCGTTATCGTTCATAAAGATGTTTATTCGGCAGTCAGAAAGGAATTTGCAGACAGAGGCTGTTATTTCCTCAATGCCGCCGAGACCGAGAAGGTCAGAAAGACAATTCTTATCAACGGCGCACTCAATGCAAAGATAGTCGGTCAGAAGGCTCACACCATTGCCGCTCTTGCGGGCGTTGAGGTTCCCGAATCAGCAAAAATACTTATCGGCGAGGTTGAAAGCGTTGATATTTCCGAGGAATTTGCTCACGAAAAGCTTTCACCCGTTCTTGCAATGTATAAGGCAAAGAGCTTTGAGGACGCTATGGACAAGGCTGAAAGACTCGTTGCCGACGGCGGCTACGGCCACACCTCGTCCGTTTATCTCAACACGGTAACCGAAAAAGCAAATCTTGACGCTTTTGCCGCAAGAATGAAAACCTGCCGTATCGTTGTTAACACTCCTTCGTCTCAGGGCGGTATTGGCGACCTTTACAACTTCAAGCTTGCTCCCTCACTCACCCTCGGCTGCGGCTCATGGGGAGGCAACTCCGTTTCGGAGAATGTCGGCGTTAAGCACCTGCTCAATATCAAAACCGTTGCTGAAAGAAGGGAAAATATGCTGTGGTTCAGAGCACCTGAGAAGGTTTATATCAAGAAAGGCTGTCTGCCTGTTGCTCTTGCTGAGCTTAAAGATGTTATGAACAAGAAGAAAGCCTTTGTTGTTACCGACAGCTTCCTTTATAAGAACGGCTACACTAAGGCGATAACCGACAAGCTCGACGAAATGGGCATCGTTCACACCACTTTCTATAATGTTGCTCCCGACCCGACTCTTGCAAGTGCAAGAGAGGGCGCAGCTCAGATGACTTCGTTTGAGCCTGATGTTATTATCGCAGTCGGCGGCGGCTCTGCAATGGACGCCGCAAAGATTATGTGGGTTCTCTATGAGCATCCCGAAGCCGATTTCATGGATATGGCAATGCGTTTTTCCGATATCAGAAAGCGTATTTACACCTTCCCCAAGATGGGCGAAAAGGCATATTTCATCGCAGTTCCCACAACAGCGGGCACGGGCAGTGAGGTTACTCCCTTTGCGGTTATTACCGATGAAAACAGCGGCGTTAAATATCCTCTTGCCGATTACGAGCTTATGCCCAAAATGGCAATTGTTGACGCTGACATGATGATGAACGCTCCCAAGGGGCTCACGAGCGCATCGGGCATCGACGCCGTAACACACGACCTCGAAGCCTATGCTTCAATGCTTGCAACCGACTATACAGACGGTCTTGCTCTGCGTTCGCTCAAAATGATTTTTGAAAATCTTCCCGCAGCATATGACAACGGCCCCAACGATCCCGTTGCAAGAGAGAAGATGGCTA
>CAYXVM010000267.1:0-2485 GCA_964468465.1 uncultured Clostridium sp. | reverse complement strand
CATGTGCTTGGGTAAATCAAGACCGTTTCTGAGTCCATTGACCTTTTTCATCGGTTTTACGGGTTCATCGATAATCTCAATATCAATGATTCTGTCTATTCTGTAATGCGAAACATTATCGAATTTATCATAGTTGCCGATTAGATAATATCTGCCGTTTGAGGCTACCATCTGATAAGGATTTACGATATATTCCGCAGGCTTACCGTAGTGAATTCGCTTTTCTCTTTCAAGTTTGAGGTTGAAATCGGAATAGTGGAACTTAACCTTCTTGCCGTCTTCAATTGCCTCGTCAAGAATGCCGATTGTGTAGAAAAGCTCTTTGTTGGCAGGCATCGTCACGGGCAGATTGCGGACATGACGAACCTTTGCGGAGAAATATTTATTCGACTGTTTTTCAAGCTTTTCAATAAGCTCCTTGCATTGAGAGTAGGGGATATATTTTGAAAAAAGAATGCTGTCGATAAGCAGACGAAGTTCGCTGTCATCAAATGCACGGGTTATGTACCAATCCGAAAAAACGGTTTCATCCTCACCGCTTTTTGTTTTGCGTGTGCGCTCGGAATAGCCGACGTCAAAACCCATATCGACTAAATCAGTAAGGTTTCTTTTGACGGCTTTTCTGTCGAGTTTCAATCCGTATTCGGATTCAAGCATATCCTGAATCTGTTTCTGAGTGAGCGTATGCTCGCTGTCGGTATGCTTTTTGAGAATATCGATAATGCAGAGAATTGCAGTTTTCTTTGAATTAGCCTGATACATAAAAACACCTCAAAAATATAATAATGCTTTCAAGGTGTTTTGTCAATGATGTTCGGTTTTGCGGACATGAACAGTTATCTGAATAATGAAAGAACAAGCCTTGTTTTTGTTAAAAAGTTCTACCCAGAGTTCTACCAAATTATTGTCAAATCAGTCAAAAAACAGTTTTGATATGATTTTTTGATGTTTGGGTAGAAAATTGGTCTAACGCCCTATTTACAAGGGTTTCAGGCGTTTCTCAAGTGGTTTAAAATAGTTTGAAATAGACTCAAGTAGTATCGATATCGAAACTGGGGGTCAAGAGGCCGTGAGTTCAAGTCTCGCATAAAAACAAAAACCATCAAAGCATTTCGCTTTGGTGGTTTTTGTTTTTATATCTGAAATTCAATTATTTTTCTCAAATGACATGAAATGATACAAAATAATGTGAATTGTCAACAAATTATCATCAGATTTTACCGATAAAAACTGATTTTACAATCCAATTCAGATATCTGTTTTTGAATAATATTCATTATATTTGCAATATCGTTATACTTGACAAGGCAAAAAACTTGACAGAGAAACATCAAAAAACAAGAAATACGGATAAAAACCATTCAGCGGCCTGCAAGGTTCACCCCTTTCAAGCCGCTGAATTGTTATTCTATCTCATATGCGTACGGTATTGATGCGCTTGCGCCTTTTCGGCTGACGGTTATTGCCGCCGCCTTGGTTGCGAAGCTTACCGCTTTATGAATGCTTTCGCCCTCCGATAGCTTTACGCAAAGTGCGCCGATGAAGGTGTCGCCCGCAGATGTCGTGTCAACTACCTCTGCCTTTTCGGCGGGATGCTCAAATATTTCTTCACCAACATTATAAACGCATCCCTTTTCGCCCAGAGTTATAATAACGGCTTTGACGCCTTTGCTTCTTATGGCTTTTATCGCTTTTTCGGCATCCGCTTTGTTTCTGACCGCAATCCCCGTCAAAAGCTCCGCTTCGTGCTCGTTCGGAATCATTATATCCGTTGCCGCAAAAAGGCTGTCGGGCATTTCTTTCATCGGAGCGGGATTGATAACAACAGCCGTTCCGACTGATTTTGCAATTTCAGCCGCTCTCGCAACGGTCTCTGCGGGTATTTCAAGCTGCATGATGAGGAAATCGGCTTCTTTGATTAAATCGGCTTTTTCCTCTATTAATTCGGGAGAAACAATTCCGTTTGCACCCTCGTTCAATAAAATGAAATTGTCACCGCCGACAACGGTTATGCTTGCCGTGCCCGTTGAAACCTTATCGGAAACAACGCCCTCAAACCTGATATTATTCTGTTTGAAATTTCCGAGAAGTGTTTCTCCGTAGGCGTCCTTTCCCAGCGCTCCAATAAAGCTGACCGAGCCTCCGAGCTTTGCGGCGGCAACCGCCTGATTTGCTCCCTTTCCTCCGCAGTTGAGCGAAAAGTCATAGCCCGTGACGGTTTCACCGAGCTTCGGCATACGGTCGGTGAAAACAGTCAAATCCATATTTGCACTGCCTATAACAAGAATCTTTTTCATCGGAATAACCTCATTCAATATGCTTCAGGGTTGCTTTTGCCATTTCGGAAATTCTAACCGTTCCTACCCCGAAAATTGAGGTATGAATCTTATCGTTGACGGGTTTTTTCCACTCCTCGCCGATGCCGTCAATGCCGTTTCTCATGCCGAGAGCCGAGCCGACGGTTGCGCCGTTGCAGTCGGTGTCA
>CAYXVM010000266.1:0-2492 GCA_964468465.1 uncultured Clostridium sp. | reverse complement strand
AAGGCGCTCTGATTATGACAAATGACGGTGAATTTGCAAACGCAATGATGCATCCGTCAAGGCACGTTCCGAAAACCTACAGAGTAACGGTTCGCCCCGATATAACCGCCCGTCAGATTGATGAGCTTGCAAGCGGAATTATGATTGAGGGAAGAATGACGGCTCCCGCTGATGTTCAGATCCTCCAAAAGGATGAAGGCAGAGCCGTTGTTGAAATTGTGCTTTACGAGGGCAGAAACAGGCAGATAAGACGCATGTGCGAGGCTCTCGGGCTTGAGGTTGCAAGGCTTAAAAGAACAGCCGTCGGTTCAATAAAGCTCGGAATGCTCAGACCGGGCGAGTGGCGTGATTTAACGGCGCAGGAGGTTGAAAGCCTTTTCAGCGCAGCGGGAATCAAACGCCGTGGAGGTTCTAAATGATAAGATTTATTCCTATTGAGAATGAAAACTCATCGGGAATCGCCGCTTTTGACGGTGATAACCGAATCGGTGAATGCGCTTTCGGGCTTGACGGATATTATGTTGATTTTCTGTCGGTTGATTGTTCCGATGATGTAATAACCGAAGGGCTTGCAAGAGCCGCAATGAATTATGCGGCAAACAGAAGCGCATATATTGCAAGAATAAAAAAGGAGCTTTCCTCTCCGGCTTTTATCAGGCTCGGTTTCACGGGAGAGGATGTGCTCAGCGTTGAAATTCCGGAAGCGCTTGCTTCGGGCTGTTCATGCGGGCACGAAAAGCCAGTTTAATAAACAGGAGATGTTTTTCCAATGATAAAGAGTATGACCGGATACGGCAGAGCCCAACAGTCTGTTGACGGCATGAACATAACGGTTGAACTTAAAAGCGTTAATCACCGCTATTTTGAATTTACATCAAAGCTTCCGAGAAACTACGGCTTTCTTGATGAAAAGCTTAAAAGCTTTTTCAGCGCAAAGCTGACAAGGGGCAAAACCGAATGTTATGTTCAGATTGAAGCCGTTGATGAGCCCGATACCGTTATCAGCCTTAACCATTCGCTTGTTAAAGGTTATCTTGAAGCTTATAAAGAGCTTTCCGAAGTTTACGGAATAGAAAATGACATAAAGGTTTCAAATCTTGCGAGAGTCAGCGATATTTTTACCGTCCGCAAAAAAGAAGCGGATGAAGATAAGATATGGGCTGCGGTTGAAACCGTTGCCGCCGCTGCGCTTGACGGATTTATTGCAATGCGTGAGCGTGAGGGCGAAAAGCTGAAAGCTGACGTGCTTTCAAGGCTTGACACGATAATTGAAAATGTTGAGTTTATTGAGGAACGCTCTCCGAAGACCGTTGCCGAATACAATGAAAAGCTTGTTGCAAGAATGAATGATTTGCTCGGAGAAGCTCATATCGACGAGCAGAGGATTCTCACCGAGGCGGCGATTTTTGCCGATAAGATTGCCGTTGCCGAAGAGACAGTCAGGCTCAGAAGCCACATTTCTCAGCTTCGTTCATTCCTTGAGCTGAATGAAGCGGTCGGCAAAAAGATGGATTTTCTTGTTCAGGAGCTTAATAGAGAGGCAAACACAATCGGCTCAAAGGCTCAGGATGTTGAAATTGCAAGACGGGTTGTTGCAATAAAGGCAGAAATCGAAAAAATCAGAGAGCAGATACAGAATATAGAATAACGGAGGAATAATGATGAAGCTTATTAACATAGGTTTCGGCAATATGGTTAATGCAAGCCGACTTGTTGCCATCGTCAGCCCCGAATCCGCTCCGATAAAGAGAATCATTCAGGAGTGCAAAGAAAAGGGGACCCTCATCGACGCAACTCACGGCAGACGGACAAGAGCGGTTATTATAACCGACAGCGACCATGTTATCCTTACATATCTTCAGAGCGAAACGGTTGCAAACAGGCTCAACGATGATATGGACGAGCTTGACGATGAGGAGGATGAAGATGACTGACAGGGGAATTCTTGTTATTCTCTCAGGTCCGTCGGGTTCGGGCAAGGATACGGTTCTCAATAAATTTCTTGACGGCAGAAACGATGCAAAGGTTTCCGTTTCAATGACCACCCGTGCCAAAAGAGAAGATGAGGTTGATGGAGTGAATTATTATTTTGTCAGCCGTGAATACTTTGAAAAGAAGCTTTCTGAAGATAAAATGCTTGAATATGCCGAATATGCAGGCAATCTTTACGGCACTCCGAAAGCCCCCGTTGACGAAATGCTTGCCGAGGGTAAAGCCGTTATTCTTAAAATTGAGATTCAGGGAGCGGATAAAATCAGAAAGCTCTATCCCGATGTTGTCAGTATTTTCCTTATGCCGCCGTCAGCTTCGGTTCTCGAAAAGAGACTAAGAGGTCGCAACAGCGAGGATGAGGAAACAATCAATCACCGACTTGTTATAGCCAAAGAAGAAATGCGCAGGGCGGCGGATTATGATTATGTTGTTATCAACGATACTGTCGAGAATGCTGCGGCAGGTATCGAAACGATAATAAATGCCGAAAGGCGAAAAAC
>CAYXVM010000265.1:0-2498 GCA_964468465.1 uncultured Clostridium sp. | reverse complement strand
CTGGTCTCCGCCTCTGCCGAGAGCCATTTCAAGCGCCTTTCTTGCACTTTTTTCGCAGGATTTAACATCCTTGCCGCCCGAAACGCCGATTGAAAGGGTCGCTCCGACCTTTTTGCCCTTGTATTCATAGCTTCTTACGGTCTGAAGAACCGAAAAGCGGTCGTCCGTCATGCGGACAATATTTTCATGCTCCGTAATTATAAGATAGCGGTCTTCGCTGATTTTTTTGACGAAGCTGTTGTAGGATTCCGCCCAATTATCGAGAGCCGCTTCAACCTGGCTCTTGATTTCGGCAATCTCGCTGTCTCTGAAATCGTTTCTTGAGCCGTCAAGGTTATCCATTTCAACAACGAGCGCATAGGGGCGTGAATTATAATATTCAAGCTCAATCTTTTTAAGGTCGGTGTTGTCAAGATAATAGAAAGCACACATTCTTCTGCCGCCCGACTGATATGTAACGGCGTAGACGGTGTAATACCGCTCGCCGATCTTAACGCATGCGCTCCCCCGTTCGGTCAGTTCTTCAACGCTGATTCCGTTCGTGAACATTTCAAGCGTGTCGGTCTGAGCAACCTTGTCGGGCGAAATCTCATTCATAAACCTTTGGCTTCGCCAGATTATGCTGCCCGTCTCGTCACAGACCGCAACGGGAAAAGGAAAGTTTGCAAGCACCTTTTCATCGGTGAAATCAAGCTTTTTTGAGGTTTTAATCAGGAAACGCTTATATCTGTTCCCGGCAGACAGTGCTCTGTAGACCGCAACGGCGCATACTATCAGAAAAGCAACGCATTCGGCAACCGCAAGGCGGGGTTCAACAAAAACAGTCATGGCGATAAAGGCCGCCGAAACACCGGCAACCAGACACAACAGAACGCTGTCATACCAAAAACCTTTGAATTTCATTTAGACCTCCATAATTATGGGAAGAATAACGGGGCTTCTCTTGGTCTGCTCATAGACAAAATGAGAAACCGCATCTCTGAGTTTGCTCTTAATTGTCGAAATATCGCTGATATTGCTGTAGTAGCAATTTTCAAGCGCTTTTTCGGCGCATTTTCTTGCATTATCGATAAGCTCCTCAGCTTCCTTGACATAAACAAAGCCTCTTGTGAAAACCTCGGGGCCTGCGATAATCTGACCCGTCTGATAATCGATTGAAGCCGCAACGATGATAATACCGTCCTGGCTGAGGTGCTTTCTGTCTCTGAGAACAACGCTTCCGACATCTCCGACACCGTAGCCGTCAACAAAGACCTTGCCTGCGGGAACGGGAGCACCGTTTTTGATTGATTTGTTTGTTATTTCGGCAACATAGCCGTTATCGGCTATAAAAATATTTTCTTTGCCGATTCCCAGACCCTCAGCAAGCGCCGCATGCTTTCTCAGATGCTTCTGCTCGCCGTGAACGGGAATAAAATACTTGGGCTTGACAAGCCCCATAATTAGCTTGAGCTCCTCCTGACAGGCGTGACCCGAAACATGAACATCATACATCTTTTCGTAGATAACCTGCGCTCCGAGCTTCAGCAGTTCATTGACAACCTTGCCGACCGTCTTTTCGTTGCCCGGAATCGGGGTTGCGGAAATGATGACATAATCGTTCGGGTGAATTTCAACCTTGCGGTGATCAGAAAACGCCATTCTTGAAAGCGCAGACATCGGCTCGCCCTGACTGCCCGTCGTTATGATAACAAGATTCTCTGCGGGATAGCGGTTAATCAGATCGGCGTTGATAAGAACGCCCTCGGGAATGTTGAGATAACCGAGCTGTGCGCTGATATTGACAACATTTTCAAGGCTTCTGCCGATAATCGCAACCTTTCTGCCCAGAGAGCTTGCAACATTGATTATCTGCTGAACTCTGTGGATATTTGATGCAAAGGTTGCAACGATTATTCTGTTTTTGCCCGCCTTGCGGAACAGAACCTCAAAGGACTCGCCGACCTTGCGCTCGCTCTCCGTGTAGCCGGGTCTTTCGGCGTTGGTTGAATCCGAAAGCAGGCAGAGAACGCCTTCGTTGCCGAGCTGTGCAAATCTGGCAAGGTCAATCATGCCGCCGTCAATGGGCGTGCTGTCAATCTTGAAGTCGCCCATATGAACGACCGTTCCGTTTTCGTATTTTATCGCAAGAGCTATCGCATCAGGGATTGAATGGTTAACATGAATCGCTTCAACATCGAATCCGCCGAAGCTGACAACATCCCCCGGAGCTATTTCATGAAGCTTTGCGCTGCTGAGCAGACCGTGCTCTTTAAGCTTGCCCTGAATCAGACCTATGGTCAGCTTTGTGCCGTAAACCGGGAAATTGACGGTTTTGAGCAGATATGCAAGAGCGCCGATATGATCCTCATGGCCGTGAGTTATGATAACTCCCCTGATTTTGTCGGCGTTGCGCTCAACATAAGAGAAATCGGGGATAACCAGGTCAACTCCGAGCATTTCGGGGTCGGGGAACGAAAGTCCGCAGTCAACAAGAAACATGTCGTCCTTGTATTCAT
>CAYXVM010000264.1:0-2508 GCA_964468465.1 uncultured Clostridium sp. | reverse complement strand
AAGCGAGCCGCCGTAGGAAACGCCCGTGCCGGTCAGAACGCCCTCATGGAGCCTTCTGATTCTCTTATACTGACCGAACATATAGCCGATTTCTCTTGCGCCTGTTCCGATCTCGCCTGCGGGGATGTCGGTGTCTGCGCCGATGTGCTTATAAAGCTCGGTCATGAAGCTTTGGCAGAAAGCGAGGATTTCTCTGTCTGACTTGCCCTTGGGGTCAAAGTCGGAGCCGCCCTTTGCGCCGCCGATGGGAAGACCGGTCAGGGAGTTTTTGAAAATCTGCTCAAAGCCGAGGAATTTGATAATGCTCAGATTAACCGAGGGGTGAAGTCTCAGACCGCCCTTGTAAGGACCGATAGCGTTGTTGAACTGAACACGGTAGCCTCTGTTGACATGAGCCTGACCCTTGTCATCAATCCAGGGAACTCTGAAAATAATCTGTCTGTCGGGTTCGGTTATTCTTTCAAGAATAGCGTCTCTTCTGTACTGCTCCTCGTGCTCGTCGATAACGGGGCGCAGAGAATTGAAAACCTCTTTTACAGCCTGAAGAAATTCGGGCTGATCCTTAAATCTTTCGGATACCTCCGAAAGCACTTCGTCAACATAACTCATGTTGATTTCCTCCTAACACACTAAAAATATAACGCAGACATCCGAACACAAAATATTGTGATCAGATGCCTGCGCCTTTGCAGATGTAAGGATTATATCATCTGAATCCGGAAAAGTCAACACAAAAAACAGTTTTTGGGGAAAATTATAAATATTTTCTGAAAATCGGAGCTTTTTAGGCGGATTTGTCAATTCTTACTGCCGTTTTTATTGCAAGAAACACATTTCTGTGATACAATTTGAAAAAATATTCCGAGGAAAATGCTGTGCCGTGGATGTGGCTCGCCAATATAACTATTCCGACCGATAGCGGAGATATTAATATTACAGCCGAAAAAGGAAAAATGCGGTCATAACCGCACCCCGAATAAATTGAAATTATTGTTGATTAATGAAAGGCATAAAAAAACACCAATATGGTTTACGAGCAGAGGGCTGCAATTGCCCAAGCTGGTTCAAACCCTTATTGATGTTAATTGCAGAATACCACAATTCGGTATTAATGTCAATATATTTTTCAATAGTTGAATAAAAATATCAGAGGTGATTTATTTTGAAAATACTCAGCGGCATTGAGCCGAAAAAAGTATTTGATTATTTTGAAGAAATTTCGGCGATTCCGAGAGGCTCGGGAAATACCGAAAAAATCAGAAGCTACTGCGAACGCTTTGCCGAAAGCAGGGGATTAAAATATATTTCGGATAATGCAGGAAATATCGTTATTTTCAAGCCTGCGTGCGGCTGTGAAAGCTCCGAGCCCGTTATTATTCAAGGGCATCTTGATATGGTTTGCGAAAAGACTGCCGAAACCGAAATTGATTTTGAGAATGACCCTATCCGACTTGACACCGACGGCGAATTTGTTTTTGCAAAGGGAACAACTCTCGGCGGCGACGACGGAATAGCCGTTGCAATGTGCCTTGCCCTGCTCGACAGCGATGATATCAAGCATCCTCCTCTTGAAATAGTTTTTACCGAGGGCGAAGAAACGGGAATGTTCGGCGCAACGGCGTTTGACGCTTCCGTGCTTAGCGGCAAAAGAATGATTAATCTTGACTCCGAGGAGGAGGGCGTTCTCTGGGTTAGCTGTGCGGGCGGCGTGAGAGCCGATATTGAGCTTAACGCCGTCAGAGAACCGTCGCTCGGAAACGGATTTGAAATATCCGTTACGGGGCTTCACGGCGGTCATTCGGGGGCTGAAATTCATAAAGGCTATGCGAATGCAAACAAAGTCATGGGAATGATTCTCGACAGTCTGTCCCAAAAATGCAGATTCCGTATTGCCTCAATCGGCGGCGGAAAAATGGATAATGCAATAACGAGAGATTCGCATTGCGTAATCGTTACCGACAGCGAAAATATGCCCGAAACCGTTGAAGAAATCTCCGTCGGAATTCTTGACGAAATAAAGAACGCCGACCCCGATGCTGAAATATCCGTAGTTCCGGCAGAGAATATTAAAACAGCTTTTGATAACCGCTCAACCGAAGCGGCTGTCGCTCTGCTCCGGGTGCTTCCGAGCGGAGTTCTCGCAATGAGCCGTGAAACTGACGGGCTTGTTGAAACTTCGCTCAATCTCGGCATTATTTCAAGCGATGAAAACAAAATCAATTACAGCTTTTCCGTCAGAAGCGGCAAGAATTCCGAAAAGGAAAAGCTGGTTGAAAGGCTTAAAAGCATTGCGGAAAAGTATTCCTGCAAAGCTTCGTTTTACGGCGAATATCCTGCATGGGAATATAAAGAAATATCTTCGCTGAGGGATATAATTACCGCCGCATACAAAGAGCTTTTCGGCAGGGATATGACCGTTGCCGCCATTCATGCAGGGCTTGAATGCGGAATATCCTGCGGCAAAATCAACGGGCTTGACTGCGTTTCGCTCGGCCCCGATATTTTTGA
>CAYXVM010000263.1:0-2511 GCA_964468465.1 uncultured Clostridium sp. | reverse complement strand
TGACTGCAAAAGTCAATATAACGGCAAAGGCTCCGGGAAGCGCTACCATTGTTGTAACCGTAAATAACAATGATAATAATAATCCGATACCCATTATCCGCCAAATGATTCATATCACCGTAACCGAGAAGTATTCTGTGAAAATATATGACGATTCCGATTCCGTTGTAATGCAACAGCAAAAAATATTTAACAAAGATCTTGAACTAAGTGACTATGTACCTGAAAAAAGCGGATACTTCTTTGAGGGGTGGGAATCTAAAAAAGGGTCTTCAACAGTCGAATACGGTCCGAGTGATATCTATAAGGCAAATGCGCCGTTAAATCTTTATCCTATATGGATGCAAAAAGAAGAAATAAAATACAGTTTCAATTCCGGCACTTTAACCATTACGGGTGCAGGCAAAATGCCTTCATATCCAACAGGAAAAACACCGTGGTCACAAGATAAAACCTTCACAACAGATCAGATTAAAAAAATTATAATAGAGTATGGCATAACTACAATTGGTTCGAATGCTTTTGCAAATCTTAAAAATTTAAAAGAAGTTGAGATTCCAAATTCCGTTTGGCGAATCGGGAGCAAGGCATTTTATAACACCGCAATAACTCGGGTTGTTATTCCTGCTTCGGTTCAAAAGTTAGGCAACCGTGCATTTAGCAAATGCACTCAGCTCGTTGATGTTTTATTTGAGGATAATGTTTCAACCGCTGCAATTGACTCTCAAGCGGAGAACACATCTTTGGAAATCGGAGCTTTTGCATTTGAAAACTGCGTCAGCCTTGCCTCTGTTGAAATTCCGGACAATGCAACCGAGCTTGGTGCAGGAGCATTTACCGGATGCTCTGCAATGGAAACAGTAACGATTCCTGATTCTGTTGAAGCGATTGAAGATACAGCGTTTTTTGGATGCAGCAGTCTGGAAGCTGTCGAAATTCCTGAGGGAGTTATTGAAATTGGCGACGGAGCATTCAGTGGCTGTTCGGCAGCCGAAACAATAATAATCCCCGATACAGTTGAAAAAATTGGTGATCAGGCATTCAGCGGCTGTTCGGCGGTCAGCGAGGTGATTGTTCCTGACAGCGTTGATACAATGGGTTCCGGAGTATTTACAAACTGTTCTGCTCTGACAAAGGCAGAATTGCCCGAAGACTGTGATTTTATCAGCGACGGAATGTTCAGCGGCTGTTCAGCTCTTGTTGATATTGAGGGAATTGAATCGGTAGAATATATCGGTGACGGAGCATTCAGATACTGTTCAAGTCTTACCGAATTTGAGATGCCTGAAAATGTCAGCCAAATTAATGATGGCACTTTCTGGGGATGTTCTTCTCTTAAAAACTTCGTTATTCCCGCAAGCGTTGTAACAATCGGCGACTATGCATTCAGCAGCTGTGACGGATTGAAAAAAGTTTCAATGTCAGAGGGAACAACAACCATTGGAATCGGTGCTTTTGCGTTCTGCAGTTCACTTGAAGATGTTTCTGTTCCGTCGAGTGTGACTCTCATTGATGACGGAGCATTTATGGAGTGTTCATCGTTGAAAAAAGTTGAACTTTTGGAGTCTGAACTGTCAATCGGTAAGGACGCTTTTTCAGGATGTAGCGCTTTAGAAAGGATTGATCTTCCTCAGGGAATCGTTTCTGTTGGTGAAAACGCTTTTAACGGCTGTTCATCGAATTTCACGGTATCATGCTTTTCAGATTCGTCTGTTTGTGATCAGATGCTTGATACCGTAGACAACATCAATGTAATCTATCCGGTAACGGGAGTTAGTTTAAACAAAACAAAAGAATCGATGTTTGGTGGAGAAACCCTTCAATTAAGTGCTTCAATTGCTCCCCAAAATGCCACAGACAAAAATGTTTCTTGGTTCAGTAATCATCCCGAGGTTGCAACCGTTGACGAAAACGGATTGGTAACTGCAATCAAAACCGGAACGGTTGTTATTACAGCTACAACAAATGACAATCTCATTTCTGCTCAGTGCGAAATAACTGTTACTGTTCCTGTTAAATCTATAGAAATTGTCGATGAGGAATTGAACGGATATGTTGAGGAAAATATGCAAATTTACTTCAACATAGAGCCGAATAATTCAACAAATATTTCTGTTTCTTGGATATCGTCTGATGAATCAATTGCAACAGTAAATGACAACGGCGAAGTGTTGTTGCTTTCACCGGGTGAAGTTACGATAACAGCAATAACAGAGGACGGTGGATTTACCGACAGCTGTATTATAAAATCAGAAGAATTTATAATGCCGACAGGAGTTAACCTTGCTGAAAAAAATATTGAAATGACAGTTGGTGAAGTCAGGGAGCTCCAAGCACAAACAGTACCTTCAAATACTTCTTTCCCATATATTTTCTGGGAAGCAGAAGAAAATACCGATATAGTTGAAGTATCTCAAGACGGAATAATTACAGCGTTAAAGGAAGGAACCGCAACAGTCTATGCTTATGCCGGAAGTTTTGATGGACCGGTTGAAGCTTGTTCGGTAACAG
>CAYXVM010000262.1:0-2518 GCA_964468465.1 uncultured Clostridium sp. | reverse complement strand
GTTCTTGTTGATAAATACATGATGGGCACGGAGCTTGAAGTTGACGTTATCTCGGACGGCAAGGATGTTCTTATCCCCGGCATCATGGAGCATATTGAGCGTGCAGGCGTTCACAGCGGCGACTCTATCGCTGTTTATCCGCCTTACAATCTCAACGATAAAATGCTCAAAAATATAATTGACTGCTCCGAAAAGCTTGCTCTTTCACTCGGCACAAAGGGTCTTGTCAATATTCAGTATCTGATTTATCATAATAAGCTTTATGTTATCGAGGTTAACCCCAGAGCTTCAAGAACCATTCCTTATATCAGCAAGGTAACGGGCGTTCCGATGGTTGACCTTGCTTCAAAGGTTATGATCGGCAAATCACTCAAAGAGCTTGGCTACGGCACGGGTCTTTACAAAACTCCCCCCTATTTTGCCGTTAAAGTTCCTGTATTCTCGTTGGAAAAGCTTTCAGATGTCAACTCTATTCTCGGCCCCGAAATGAAATCAACGGGTGAAGTTCTCGGCATCGGCAAAACCACGGCTGAGGCACTTTATAAAGGCCTTACCTCGGCAGGCTTTAACATCACACTTCCGACGGCAGAAAAAGGCATCGGCATTCTTCTGAGCGTTGATGAGCATGATATCCTTGACGCCGTTTCGCTTGCAAAGAAGCTTGACGACCTCAAAATCAAGATTTACGCTACCAAAGAAACAGCCGAGGCAATTTCACATCTGGGTATTGATGTTAAATATGTCAAGGGCATGAACGAGAGCAACGAAATATTTGAACTTCTTGAGAGCGGAAAGATTAACTATGTAATTTACACCGGCGCTCTTTACGATTCAACAATGGGCGACTATATTGCGCTTCACAGACGGGCAATTCAGCTTTCGATTGCCTGCATAACATCGCTTGACACCGCAAACGCTCTTGCCGACATCATCGCAAGCCGATTCAACCAGGAAAATACCGAACTTGTTGACATTAACCATATGCGAACTTCAAGGCAGGTTCTCAATTTTGTTAAAATGGATGCATCGGGCAACGATCACATTCTTATTGAGAATTTTGACAATTCAATCACCTGCCCCGAAAGTCTGTGCGTCAGCCTTTGCGACCGCAACCACGGCATCGGCAGCGACGGAATTGTGCTTGTTGAAAAATCAGATGTTGCTCAAGTCAAGATGCGTGTGTTCAACCTTGACGGAAGCGAAGGCAGAATGGGCGGCAACGCCATGCGTTCAGCGGCAAAATATGTCTATGACAAGGGCTATGTTGACACCGACACAGTTACAATTGAAACTGCAAGCGGTATCAAGAGCGTTCAGCTATATATTTCAAACGGCAAGGTAAGCTCGGTATGCGCAAATATGGGTATGCCCGACCTTGATAACGCCGTAACAAGCACCGTCGGTCACAACAGATTTATAAACTATCCCGTTACACTGGCGGGCACGGATTATAACATCACCTGCGTTTCAATGGGTAACCCGCATTGCGTTCTTTTCTGCCCGAGAGTTGACACAATTGACATTGAAAAAATCGGTCCTCGCTTTGAGAAAGCCGATATCTTCGCTCACAGAGTCAACACGGAATTCGTCAGAGTTGTCAACGAAACCACTCTTAAAATGAGAGTTTGGGAAAGAGGCAACGGAGAAACGCTTGCCTGCGGAACCGGCGCATGCGCAGCCGTTGTTGCCGCTGTTGAAAACGGATTCTGCAAAAAGAACACCGACATAACCGTTAAAGTTAAGGGCGGCGATCTTATCGTCAACTATTCGGATGACGGAGTTTATCTCACGGGCACAACCAAGCTTGTATTTGAGGGAAGCCTTGAATATTAATCCCCTATAAACAGCAAACCTCTGCGGAGCAGAATCCGCAGAGGTTTTTTGTATATTTTTTATTTAATTACAATATCCTTTATCTTTTATGACATCAACAACGCTGTCAACATATTTTCTGCAAAGCTCCTCTGAGGAAGCCTCAACCATAACTCTGACAACCGGTTCGGTTCCCGATTCTCTGACGAGGATTCTGCCCGAATCTCCGAGCACTTCTGCGGCTTTTTCAACCGCCGCCTTAACGTCGGGGTCATTCTGTGCCGCCGCTTTGTCGGATACTCTGACATTGGTTAAAACCTGAGGATAGATAACAAGCGGCTCTACAAGCTTGCTCATGGGCTGTTCTTTTGCCAGCATAACTTCCATCATTTTAAGGCTCGTCAGAATACCGTCGCCCGTTGAAGCATATTTTGAAAAAATTATGTGACCCGACTGCTCGCCGCCGATTCGGTTGTTATTTTTCATCATATATTCATAAACATATTTATCGCCCACGGCAGTTTTGGCATAATTTATTCCGAGTTCATCAAACGCCTTGTAAAGCCCGAAATTCGACATAACAGTCGTAACAACGGTATTGTTAAGCAGGGTTCCTTTTTCTTTCATATACTTTGCACAGATATAAAGAATATGGTCGCCCGTTAAAATATTTCCTTTTTCGTCAACGCAAAGACAGCGGTCAGCA
>CAYXVM010000261.1:0-2522 GCA_964468465.1 uncultured Clostridium sp. | reverse complement strand
ATCCGTGCCGAGAAAAAAGCTGATAAAGCCAATATGGATGCTCTTATCAAGCAATCGCAAGAACAAAGCCCACAGTTTTCATCAAATCCGTATTCAAGATGGCAACAAAAAAGAGCAATAAAGAAAGAATATGCAGCAATGAAAACGGCGCACAGAGAAGGTGCGACAGCTTCTGAAACTGCATCGGCTACCGCAAAAATTGCTCAAAACGGCAAAGAAGCAGCAAACAGAATCAAAGATTTTGCGGTTCAACATAAAAAAGGGGTATTAATAGTAGGCGGCGTTGTTCTCGCCGTCCTGCTTGTTTTTTCCATGTTTTCATCAGCTACAGTAATGGTTCAGTCGGGTGTTGGCGGACTCGGTCTTACAAGTTATCCGAGTACCGATGAAGCTATGAAGCAGGCTGAAGAACGATATTCAGCACTTGAAAGCACATTAAAAAACACAATTGATAATTATGAAAGCACACACGGCTATAACGAATATCATTTTACCGTTGACGAAATATATCACGATCCGTATGTGCTTTTATCAGCTCTAACCGCTTTGCATAAAGGCGAATGGACAATTGATCAAGTTGAGGGCGATATTCAAACTCTGTTTAACAAGCAGTATACACTTACGGAAAAGGTCATAACGGAAGTCAGATACAGGGAAGAAACACGCTACAAAATTGAATGGTATGTTGATGATGAAGGAAATCTGATACCTCAATTGGTTTCATACAAGGTTCAGGTATCATATGACTACTACATATGTTATGTGACTTTGAAGAACAACAACCTTTCTCACATCCCGTCGCAGATTATGACGGAAGACGAGCTTGAACTCTATTCGGTATATATGGCTACTCTCGGCAACCGTCCCGATCTATATCCCGATTCCGAATATGTTGACAGATACTATAACACGGAATATGAGGACTATGAAATTCCTGCATCAGCTCTGACCGATGAACGGTTTGCGGCTATCATAGCCGAAGCCGAAAAATATCTCGGTTATCCGTATGTTTTCGGCGGCAGTTCTCCGAGTACATCATTTGACTGTTCAGGCTTTGTATCGTGGGTATATAACCATTGCGGTTGGAGTGTCGGCAGACCGACAGCGCAAGGTTTATATGACCTTTGCACTCCCGTTTCTTCCGTTAATGTCAAACCCGGTGATTTGATGTTTTTCAAAAACACTTACGATGCGGGCAGAACAGTTACCCATGTCGGCATTTATGTCGGCGACAATATGATGCTCCATTGCGGAGATCCGATACAGTATGAATCGCTTACCAAATCATATTGGCAGGAACATTTTTACGCTTACGGCAGGCTGCCAAATACGTAGTAAAAACTTGATAAGTGCCGAAAATGCAGAGGTTACACGCATAATTCATACTTAAAATGCAGTTTTCACCGACAATTAACCCACTTACGGTCTAATAAGTATATTTTTTGATTATCAAAAAAATAGCAATAAATCGCCGCTTCAATTTGGAACGGTGATTTCTTTTGAGAGGTTAAAATGAATCCGAAAATAAAAAAATTAAAAGAAGAAAGAGCTAAAAACAAAGAGAAAATCGATAAATTCACTCAGCGAAACAAGGTAATTGATGCTGAAATCGAAAAACTTGAAAATGCTGAAATCATAGGCATTGTCAGAGCAATCAATATCGACATAAGTGAATTACCCGAACTCTTAAAGAGAATAAAAGAAAGGGGTGTTGCGAGTGAAGAAAACTAAACTTAAACCAATCTTCAACATACTTGCCGTTATGCTTGTCATAGCGGCATTTTCCATACCCGCTTTTGCTGCTGAAAGCTATTATGCTTCCGATGAGAGCGGAAACACATCCGTTCCTTCTTCAATCGACAGTATTACCGTTTCAAAAGTTGATGTTGATATTCCGAAAACAGGAGATGCATCCAAGCTTACACCAAACGGAAATATGACGCTCATTGACGACCTTTTGCAAATGGGCGGGTATATCACATCAAGCGAAGAAGATGAAGAAATAAAGAGCAAACAGTTCTTAACAGTCACAAGCAAAAACGGAAATACATTTTACATTGTAATAGACCGTGACGGCGATAAAGAGAATGTATATTTTCTCAACAAGGTTGATGAAGCTGACCTTATGGCTCTTATAAATGACGGTAAGATTGAAGCAGTCACCTGTTCCTGCAAGGATAAATGTAAAGACGGTAAGGTCAATACGGAATGTAAACTCTGCAAAGTCAATCTTGCTGAATGTGCCGCAACTGAACCGACAACCGAGCAGACTACGGAAGATACAACAAGTACCGATAAAGAAACCGATGATGTAAAATCAAACGGTAAAGGCGGTATTGTTCTTTTGCTTGTAGCTGCTCTTGCCGGCGGTGGTTTTGCACTCTATTACTTCAAGTTCAGAAAAGGCGGTAAATCTGCTGCTCCCGTTCCGGAACACGACTCCGATGACGGTTATGAGGAGGAAGAATACGAAGTTGAAGAAAATACCGATGACAATGAAACGGAGGCTTGAAATCATTGAA
>CAYXVM010000260.1:0-2576 GCA_964468465.1 uncultured Clostridium sp. | reverse complement strand
GTGAGTTTTGCCAAGACCCGAATTGCCGTATATAAACAGCGGGTTATAGGTTGAAGCTGCGCCCGGATTCTCCGCAACCGCCTGAGCGGCGGCATGGGCAAAGCGGTTTGACGAGCCGACAACGAAGGTGTCAAAGGTGTTTTTCTCGATGCTCAGCGAGGTTGAGGGCGTTTTGTCATTCTGCGTCGGTGCTTTTTCAACGGCGTTGGGGTCAACGAGAACAACTTCAACATCAAAGCCCATAACATCCTTAAAAGCCGCTTTCAAATCTCCGTAAAACTTCTGTTCAATGATTTTTTTCTTGAATTCGCTTGCGGCAATTTCTGCCTTGGTTCCGTCAAAGCTCAGTATCTCAAGGGGTTTGAACCATATATCGTGAATAACTTCACCGCACGAGGCGTTGAGCCGTTCGCAGACAAGCGACCACATCTCTTTCAGGGATTCCATATGCTCTTTTCCTCCCAATCTAAACTTTTTTAGCGATAAATATACATTTTACAGTATAGCACACTGATCCGTTCTTTTCAAGCACCGTAAAAAGAAAAATAACTTATTTTTGCAGATTCGGCAGAAAAAATCATAAAATATAAAAAAAGTGGAAAATTGCCGAAAAAATATCGATAAAAAAGTAGCAATTTTCGTATTTTTATGATATAATGCTTTAAAATGCGGTATTGCAGGTCGATTCAACGCCGAAATCCGCAATTTATTCTTAATGCAGTTTAAAATTTCATTCAGGAGGAATGACTTAATGCTGAAAAAAATTAGCACCCTGCCTTTCAACGGCACCCCCGAGCAGGAAGCAAAGCTCAAGGCCGTAATTGACGAATGCAAAGGCGACAAGAGCTTGCTCATGCACGTTATGCAGCAGGCTCAGGAAATCTACGGCTACCTGCCCATCGAGGTTCAGACAATGATTGCCGAGGGCATGAATGTTCCGCTTCAGAAAGTTTACGGAGTTTCGAGCTTCTACGCTCAGTTCTCGCTTTCACCTAAAGGAAAATATAATGTTTCCGTTTGTCTCGGCACCGCCTGCTATGTTAAAGGCTCTCAGGCTCTGCTTGACAAAATCTGCGAGGTTCTCGGCGCTGAGCCGGGCGAATGCACAGCCGATCTGAAATTCTCAATCGAAGCATGCCGCTGCATCGGAGCCTGCGGACTTGCTCCCGTTTTCACCATCAACGATGATGTTTACGGCAGAGTCACTCCCGATGAAATCCCCGCAATCCTCGCAAAATATAATTGATTGTAACCGCAAAGCGGAATAATGGGGGTTATGGTATGACAATCGGTACTATCAAAGAACTGCTCGGCGCAGAGGTTCTCTGCGGCGGCGAAAGCCTTGAAAAAGATATTCACTCCGCCTGCGGCAGCGACATGATGAGCGATGTGCTTGCATATGTTAAAGATCAGGCAGTTTTGCTCACGGGTCTCGTCAACGCCCAGGTCATTCGCACGGCGGAAATGATGGATATGATATGCATTGTTTTCGTGCGTTCAAAACGCCCGTCGGCAGATATGCTGGAGCTTGCGGCAGAGAGCGGAATCGTGGTTCTCACCACGCCCAAGCGCATGTACGAAGCCTGCGGCATTCTTTATTCAAACGGACTTAAAGGAAACGGTGAATCAAATGGCTGAACCCTTGGTTTTCCACTTTGATGTTGACGGCGATAATTTCACCTCGGCAGGTCAGGCCTCGGTTCAGGTCAAGAAAAACCTGCGCCAGCTCGGCC
The DNA here is from genome assembly GCA_964468465.1 of uncultured Clostridium sp. Taxonomy (GTDB): domain Bacteria; phylum Bacillota; class Clostridia; order Oscillospirales; family Acutalibacteraceae; genus CAG-177. The sequence continues at coordinate 843 of CAYXVM010000260.1, read as the reverse complement.
TTGAGCCCGAAACCATCCGCAGAGTTTCAATCGCCATGTATGAGGGCGAGATAAACATGGTTATCCATGCGGGCGGCGGAGAAGCGGATGTTATCGTCAGCGACAATTGTGTAGAGATAATATTAAAGGACTGCGGACCCGGAATTGCCGACATTGAGCAGGCGATGCAGGAGGGCTTTTCAACCGCCCCCGACAACATCCGTTCGCTCGGCTTCGGCGCAGGTATGGGTCTGCCGAATATGAAAAGATATACCGATTATATGCAGATTGACTCGGTTGTCGGCAAAGGGACGACAATAACAATGAGGGTCAACTACTGAACAGCCGCAAGGCTTCTGGAAGGAACTGTGTTTTTATGAATACATATATCCATTCGGTATCCCTTGACGCAGAAAAATGCACGGGCTGCACAACCTGCATGAAGCACTGCCCGACCGAAGCAATAAGAGTTCGCGGCGGCTGCGCCGAAATCGATTCGGAACGGTGCATTGACTGCGGCGAGTGCATCAGAAACTGCACTCACAACGCCAAAAAGAGCATTTACGATTCTTTTGACGAAATACATAAATATAAATTCAAAATAGCCTTGCCCGCCCCTGCGCTTCTTGCTCAGTTTGACAATCTCGACAATATAGACTATGTTTTGCAGGGTCTGCTTGACATCGGCTTTGACGATGTTTTTGAGGTTGCAAAGGGCGCTGAATTTGTTTCGGCTTACACAAGGCTTTATCTTCAGACGGAGGGCATAAAAAAGCCCGTCATAAGCTCCGCCTGCCCCGTTATTGTCAGGCTCATCGGGCTGCGCGTCCCGTGTCTGAAGGATCATCTCATGCCTCTGCTGCC
>CAYXVM010000259.1:0-2593 GCA_964468465.1 uncultured Clostridium sp. | reverse complement strand
ATAAATCCGTAGGGTTCGGCGTCCCCGACGAACCGATTCGCCGCAGGCGAATAATGTTACGCTCGACTTTGGGACGATGTGGGCATCGTCCCCTACAAATTGAAAATTCGTCAAATTATCCGTAGGACAAACCGATTTTAACATTGTTGGATTAAAACATGAAAACAATTAAATAATATATAATACCCGATAAATGGAGACATTAATTTATGAACATCAAAAAACTTCAGTCAACGCTTGAAAATTCTCAGGCATATTTAATTGTATCGCCCGAAAACCGCCGTTATCTGACGGGCTTCGCTTCAAGCGACGGTTATCTGCTTGTCACAAAAAACGAGTCTGTCTTTCTGACCGACAGCCGATATATTGAAGCGGCTCAGCGTGAGGCTTCGGACTGCTCGGAGGTTGCTCTGCTGACCTCTTTTTCAAATCAGCTTCCCGAATATATCAAAAAACTCGGAATCACCAAGGTTTACACAGAAGCTCAGCGGCTCAGCGTTGCGGAATTTAAAACAATCGAAAAGGTTCTCCCCTGCGAATGCGCCGCCGAAACCGCAGACGAAGCTCTGACCTCTCTGCGCCGCTCAAAAAATGAAAACGAAAAACAGCTTATTCTCAAGGCTCAGGCAATAGCCGAAAAGGCGTTCGACCATATTCTCGGAGTTATCCGTGAGGGCGTAACCGAGCGTGAAATTGCACTTGCGCTTGACTTCTTCATGCTGAAAAACGGTGCGGAATGCGTTTCTTTTGAGACCATCGCCGTCAGCGGAAAGAATTCGTCCATGCCCCACGGCGTTCCGGGCGAAAAGAAAATCGAAAAGGGCGATTTCGTCACGATGGATTTCGGAGCGGTGGTTAGCGGATATCACAGCGACATGACCCGCACCGTCGCCATCGGCGAAGTCAGCTCAAAGCAGTCTGAGGTTTATGAAACCATTCTGACCGCTCAGGAAAAATGCCTCGGCGTTCTCAGGGCGGGCGTTGAATGCCGCTTTGCCGATGCGGCGGCAAGAAATGTTATTGAAGAAGCGGGCTTCGGGAAATATTTCGGCCACGGCACGGGTCACGGGGTCGGAATTGAGATCCACGAGGAGCCGAGGCTCTCCCCGAAAAGCTCTCAGATTCTCGGAATCGGCGATGTCGTGACGGTTGAGCCTGGAATATATATCCCCTCGGAATTCGGCGTTCGCATCGAAGACATGGCTTTTATCACCGAAAACGGCTGTGAAAACCTCACAAAAAGCCCAAAAAATCTCATAATTCTCTGAAGCTTCATGTTTATTTCAAAAAACACTTGAAAAATCGGCATGAATAGTATAAAATATCTGTGAAAACATATAAACATTATAAGGAGTAATATTTTTATGGTATCAGCAGGCGATTTCAGAAACGGTATAACCTTTGAAATGGATGGTCAGGTTTATCAGATCATCGAGTTCCAGCATGTTAAGCCCGGCAAAGGCGCAGCTTTTGTCAGAACCAAAATCAGAAACGTAATCGGCGGCGCAGTTGTTGAGCGTACTTTCAACCCCACCGAGAAGTTCCCCACCGCTTACATTGAGCGCAAGGAAATGGAATATTCATATGCTGACGGCGATCTTTACTATTTCATGGATCCCGAAACCTATGACATGGTTCCCATCGGCAAGGACACCCTGCCCGACAACTTCAAGTTCGTTAAAGAGAACGAAACCTGCCGTGTTCTTTCTTATAAGGGCAGCGTTTTCGGCGTTGAGCCTCCCACAACCGTTACTCTTGAAGTAACCAAGACCGACCCCGGCTTTGCAGGCAACACCGCCACCAACGCAACCAAGCCCGCAACCCTTGAAACCGGCGCAGAGGTTAAGGTTCCCCTGTTCATTAACGAAGGCGAAATGATCGTTGTTGACACCCGCACGGGCGAATATCTCAGCCGTGCATAAAATCATTTAACGGAGGACAAAGAAATGAGCTTAATCGAAAAAAAGGTTGCCTATCTCAAAGGTCTTGTAGCCGGTCTTTCACTTGACCCCGAGAAGCCCGAAACCAAAATCATCAACGCTATGATGGACGCTCTTGACTGCCTTGCAGAGGAGCTTTCGGATTCTCAGGATCAGATTGATATGCTTGCAGATCAGCTTGACGCAGTTGACGAGGATCTTGACGAGCTTGAAAGCTTCGTTTATGAGGATTTCGACGAAGATGACTGCTGCTGTGACGACTGCTGCGACGATGACGATGAATATTATGATGTTGAGTGCCCCAACTGCGGCGAGGAAATCTGCATTGACAGAAGCATCCTTGAAGAAGGCAGCGTTAACTGCCCCAACTGCAACGAGGTTCTCGAGTTTGAAATCGACGACTGCGACTGCGGCTGCGACGATTGCGACGACTGATTCTTCGCAAAAATATTTTTACGGAAAAGATTCGGCTGCTGCCCTTCAACGGGCGGCAGCCGTTTTATTTTAGTGAAAAGTGAAGGTGTGCGGATAGGCTCCGCCTATGACTGGTTTTTGAAATGAAGAATGAAGTGTGCCTGCGGCACATGAAGTTTTTGCTTTCGCAAAAATGAAGCTTGCTTCGCAAATTAAGGATAGGCTCCGCCTATGACCGA
>CAYXVM010000258.1:0-2595 GCA_964468465.1 uncultured Clostridium sp. | reverse complement strand
GCAAGCTGCTTTGAAAGAACATTAATTTTCGGCATAAAAGGAACCTCCTTATCAATTATTCGCCTGTTTGGTTAAATCATAAAGAACACTCATTGCCTCAATCGGCGTTAAAGTGTTAACATCAATATTTTTAAGCTTTTCAACAATATCGTTTGCATTTGACGCTCCGAATGAAAGCTGAGCATCCCGGTCATCGGAATAATCACACCGGCTGACGGGAGCTTTAAGCCCCTCGCCCTCAAGCTCTTTCAGAACTACCTTGGCTCTCTCAACAACGCTTGAAGGAACGCCCGCAAGCTTTGCAACCTCAATGCCGTAGCTGCCGTCTGCACTTCCGGGAACGATTCTGCGAAGGAAGGTTATGTCGTCTCCCCTCTTTTTGACGGCAATATTATAATTCTTTACGCCCTGAACGGTATTTTCAAGCTCCGTCAATTCGTGATAATGAGTTGCAAAAAGAGTTTTTGCTCCGAGCTTTTTCTTATCAGCAGAGAATTCAAGCACGGCTCTTGCAATGCTCATTCCGTCAAAGGTTGAAGTTCCTCTGCCGATTTCATCAAAAATAATAAGGCTTTGGGAGGTCGCATTTTTAAGAATATCCGCAACCTCGGTCATTTCAACCATAAAGGTTGATGAGCCTGACGATAAATCATCGGAAGCACCGATACGGGTAAAGATTCCGTCAACCACACAAAGATTTGCCGAAGAAGCGGGAACAAAACTGCCCGCCTGAGCCATAAGGCAAATCAGCGCAACCTGACGCATATATGTTGATTTACCCGCCATATTCGGGCCCGTAATAATTGCACAGCGGTTTTCGCCGCAGTCAAGCACGGTATCATTCGGAACAAACGGAAAATCTATCATTTTTTCAACAACTGGGTGTCTGCCGCCGCAAATTGAAATTCCGGTATCTGCGCTCATTTCGGGGCAACAATAATTATTTTCGGAAGCGACCTTTGCGAAAGAACAAATAACATCAAGCGCCGCAACAGCCGTCGCCGTTCTCTGAATTTCATAAAGATGCTCAGCCGCTTTTTTGCGAACGGAATCGAAAACTTCAAATTCAAGTCGTACTATCCGTTCCTGAGCGCCGAGAACCTTGGATTCAAGGTCTTTAAGCTCCTGAGTGATAAATCTCTCGCAATTTGTCAAGGTCTGCTTGCGGATGTAGCTGTCGGGAACAAGCTCCTTGAATGCGTTAGACACTTCTATGTAATAGCCGAAAACTCTGTTATAACCGATTTTCAGCTTTTTGATGCCCGTTTTCTCCTGCTCTCTCTGCTGAATGTCGGCAATATATCCCTTGCCGTTTCTGACGATATCACGCAGAGAATCAAGCTCTTCATTGAAGCCGTCTTTAATCATCTCGCCCTCACGAACGGAAAACGGCGGTTCGTCAACAATGGCGCTGTCAATAAGCGAAGCAAGGTCTTCAAGCGGAAGAATTTCATTCTGCAATTCGCAGAGCATTGAGCTTCTGCAACCCGAAATCAGGGCTTTTATCTGCGGCAAACGGTTAAGAGTTGAAGAAAGCGCTCTGAGCTCTCTTGCGTTTGCGGTTGAATAGGCAATTCTTGTTATCAGCCTTTCGATATCCTGACAGCCCGTCATGGTTTCAATGACATCGTTTCTTAATGTCGGATTGTCAACAAGCTCTCCGACAGCGATATGGCGCTTTGTAATCTTTGCAATGCTCAGCAAAGGCTGTTCAAGCCATGAGCGAAGCATACGCTTGCCCATTGAAGTTTTGGTTTTATCAAGCACCCAAAGAAGCGAACCGCGCTTCTCACGGTTGCGCATTGTTTCGGTTATTTCAAGATTTCGCAGTGTTGAGACATCAAGGCGCATAAAACTGCTCTCGCCGTAAAAGTCAAGCTCTTTTATGTTTGAAAGCTCGGATTTCTGAACGCCTTTCAGATAATCCATGGCCGCACCAACTGCAATTATTGCACTCTCGGAGCCGTCAAGGGATAAATCGGAAAGCGAAGAAACCTTGAAATATTTTATAACCGAAGCGGAAGCTTTTGAAAGGTCAAAGCATTCGTCATCGAGCAGGTCACAGGCGGAACGTAGTCTGTTTTTAACAAAATCCGTAACCTCGCTCAGCTCAAGGACGGCGGAATTAATTATTAATTCGCTCGGAGAAAATCTGCCGAGTTCGTTTATTATTTTCCGCTGAGAATTCTTTCTTTCAAACTGCGTTGCATGAACGCTGCCTGTGGAAATATCGGCAAAGCAAAGCCCGACGCATGATTTATCGGCAAAAACGCAGGCAAGAAAATTGTTTTTGCTCTCGTCAAGCATCGTGCTTTCAATAACGGTTCCGGGGGTCAGCACCCTTGTAACATCACGCTTAACTATTCCTTTTGCAAGCGCAGGGTCTTCAAGCTGTTCGCAAATTGCGACCTTATAACCCTTTGAAACAAGTCTTGCGATATATGAATCTGCGCTGTGGAAAGGCACGCCGCACATCGGCGCTCTCTCCTCCTGACCGCAGTCTCTGCCCGTTAATACAAGCTCAAGCTCGGCAGACGCAGTCTTTGCATCGTCGAAAAACATTTCATAAAAATCGCCAAGACGAAACATCAGAAT
>CAYXVM010000257.1:0-2600 GCA_964468465.1 uncultured Clostridium sp. | reverse complement strand
GGGCCTGATCGTCATTCTGGCCGTCCATAGCTGCACGCTGCCCGGGGCGGCGGAGGGCATCCGCTTCTACCTGCTGCCGGACTTCGGCCGCGCCGTGGAGGCGGGCCTTGGCAACGTCATTACCGCCGCCATGAACCAGGCCTTCTTCACCCTCAGCATCGGCATGGCCGGTATGCAGATCTTCGGCAGCTATATGTCCAAGGACCATGGCCTCACCGGCGAGGCGGTGCGCATCTGCTGCCTGGATACCTTTGTGGCGGTGGTCTCCGGCCTGATCATCTTCCCGGCCTGCTTCAGCTTCGGTGTGGAGCCCGGTGCCGGCCCTCCGCTGATCTTCATAACGCTGCCCCAGATCTTCGTGAATATGACGGGCGGCCGGGTGTGGGGCACCCTCTTCTTCCTGTTCATGACCTTTGCCAGCTTTTCCACGGTGATCGGCGTGTTTGAAAACCTTCTGGCAAGCTGCATTGACAATTTCAACTGGAGCCGCAAGAAATCCACCATCATCAACCTGGTCTTTGTACTCATCGCCAGCATTCCCTGCGCCCTGGGCGACAGCATCTTCAAGGATGTGGCCCTCATCGGCGGCCGGGGTATTCTGGACACCGAGGATTTCCTGGTCAGCAACCTGATCCTGCCCGGCGGCGCGCTGGTGTTCCTGCTCTTCTGCGTCACCCGCTGGGGCTGGGGCTTTGAGAAGTATCTGGCGGAGGCTAACACCGGTTCGGGGCTCAAAATGCCCCGCTGGGTGAAGCCCTACTTGCAGTTTGTGCTGCCGGTGCTGATTTTCGTCATTATCCTCCAGGGCCTGATCTGATACCCAAGGGCGTATATATCATCCAGTTTTCAAGAAACGGCATGATTCCGGTCATGCCGTTTCAACTTTTCGCAGGGCTCAGTTTCTCTGCCACAAGTCCCATTTGTTCCGCCGTCAGTTCCCAGTCATTGGAAAAATCAATCTCTACCATGCAGCCATCATAGCACAGGAGAAATCTCATGTCAGGCTCTCCTCCAAGCCAAAGCTGATAGGCCTCCCTGGCCTTCCAGGGGGCCGGATCAACCGCCACGTGTTTTTCCCACAGATCATCCTCGGGAACAGGATGCCCATAATGATGGGCAAAGTCTTGGAGTAATGCGTTCTTGCACCAGTCATACAGCAGCGGCACTTTTACAGTCGTGACCGTGTATTCCAGTTCGGGCTGGTCAAGGGCATCCATGCGGGGACGCTGTACTGCTTCCCACCGTGCGATCAAAAGGGATTCGTCTCTTGTGCGGATTGCGTAAGAATAACCGTCATATTCTGTATCCATCAGATCTTCAATGGTCAGACGCAATTCATCGTGATATATATTTTGGGTATATCCCTTGTATGTATATGTTTCAGCAGGGGCCTTTCCGGACGGAAAGAATTGATATTGCTGCTTACGGCGATGAAAAGAAGCCCTGAAAAACCAAATGCCAGAACAATGGTCAGGATAATAGTTGCAGTCCGGTTGACTCCCGCTGACAGCCTCATTTTTTTCATAAGCTGGGATATGCCGACAATGATTGCCGTGATCCCCATCACAACGGCAACGCTCGAAAGTGCGATGAGACTCATCTTGCTGCCGCTGTAGGAAATCAGAAAAAGTGCAAAGGCTGCAAGCAGGACGCACAATATGAGCGCCTGGAGATTGGTATGCCCCTTGGTTTCGGTAAAGCTGCCATCCAGCTCCGCGGCAGCCTGTGTCCGTTTATGCCACCTATAATAACCAATGATCTCCGCAAGGGAGAGGATCAGCATCAAAGCACAGCACAGGCCGGTGAACAGGCTGGCATTACTTGCGAGGACACCCACCGGGTCAGACAGCAGCCGCCACACGAATAAAGCCGCATTCATCATACCGGCCGCCGCCAAAAGGCAGTAGTTGGGCAGGAAGCTTTTCTTCACGGCGGCATGGATCGCTGCAACTTCCAGGACTGCATCTGTCTCAATGGGGGTGGGATCTGCCCGATCGTTGTAAAAAATCTGCATTTGGGCATTGGAAAATGCTATTTTCCAGCCGGTGTGCTCGCAAAAATCCTGAAAGACCAGCTGCTGTTCTGAAGGCTCAGGGTCAAAGGCGGAAGCCTTTGAAAAGTACACCACGGAAAAGCGGATTTTCCTGGGTTCAATGCGGCGGAAACGCCAGCCGAAGGCAGACACCTTATCCAGCAGCCACCCGCTTTCCGCCTGCTGCTCCAAATAGGTTTCGATTCCGCTTCGGTCATAGAATGAAAACAGGACAAAGCGGCGCTTTGTATTTTTCATTGTGAATCCTCCCCTCCGAAGACTACACGGTAGTCCTGGGCCTGTGCCCGGATCCGAGCATATTCCTTATCCAGCATCTCCTTGCCCTTTGGGGTCAGGATATAGCTGCGCCTGCGCCCTTCCACTTTTGTTTCACGGATCATTTCCGCTTCCAGAAATTGCTCTAGCAAATTATAAAGTGTTCCGGAGCCCACATTCACGCGGTTTCCCGTCATAGCGGGAACCTTGTCCAGAATATCCATGCCGTAACACTCCTCTTTCAAACAGAGCAGAATATAAAACATCTGCTCCGTCAGCGTTTGGAATTTAG
>CAYXVM010000256.1:0-2601 GCA_964468465.1 uncultured Clostridium sp. | reverse complement strand
ATTCGCCAAACAATCAGACGGCGGGAGCAAGCCCCCGCCCTACCTTGTACTTCTTCACTAAAAAACAGGACGGTGAAACAAAATGAGCACTAAAAACCGCATATTGGAGTTGCTTGAGAAGCAGCGGGGAGAAAGCATATCGGGCGAAAGGCTTGCCGATATGTTAAGCGTTTCAAGGAATGCCGTATGGAAAGCCGTAAAGGAGCTTCAGAAAGACGGCTACAATATTGTTGCCGTCACGAATAAAGGATACTGCCTCTCCGACGAAAATGACATAATTTCCGTTCCGGGGATAAAGCCGTTTCTGTCTGAAAATAGTCAGCCTTATGCCGATAAAATCCGGATATACAAATCCTTGGAATCCACCAACAAAACCGCCAAAGAAATGGCTGTTGCGGGCGCTGAGCACGGAACGGTCATTATTTCCGACTGTCAGACAAAGGGCCGAGGCAGGCATTCCCGCAACTTCTTTTCACCCTCCGGCGGCGGATTATACATGAGCATCATCTTACGCCCCGAGGTTCTGCATTTTGAAAATCCTACCGCCGTGACCGCTTTTGCCGCCGTGTCGGTCTGCGAAGCGATTGAAAGCATTTCAAAAAAAGAGCCGAAAATCAAATGGGTCAATGATATTTTTATTGACGGCAAAAAGGTTTGCGGGATTCTGACTGAAGCCGTAACCGACTTTGAAAGCGGCAGTTTGGAGTGGATTGTTCTCGGCATCGGGATAAACGTTTACACACGCAAGGAAGAATTTCCGATTGACCTGCAATCCATCGCAACCTCAATTTTTCCCGATGAAAAGACGCTTTGCGTGAGAAACAAGCTGTCTGCGGAAATCATAAACAGAATCGTTGGATTTGAAGCCCCGCCAAGCGAAGCTGAGATTTTCGAAAAATATAAAAAAAGACTTATGATGTTGGGGAAGGAAATAACCGTTATTCAGAATCGGGCGGAATATAAAGCGATTGCGACGGATGTTGATTCCGTCGGGCATCTGATTGTAAAAAATGAAAACGGCGAAATAATTACCCTTTCTTCCGGTGAAATCCGTATATAAAAGCAGATAATTTAATTCAAAGCGGCTAATTGTCAACTTGTTTTATGGTGTTGGTTGACAATTAGCCGCTTTTGTGTTATAATGCAGACTGCAATACTTCAGAGAAAGCCCCGGTCAAGGGAGGTTTGAAAATGAATTTAAGACCGCACCACCTGCTTTGTATTCAGAAGTTCACGGGTCACGGATATGATTCAGACTTCACCGCACATATGAAATCCGTTGTATCGGAGCTTTCGGAGAATCCCCAAACCCAAATTACCGTTGCACAAGGGTGTGACGAGCTTTGCAAAATGTGCCCGAATAATATAAACGGCGTTTGCGCTTCACTTGAAAAGGTGGCTCTAATGGATAGCGCCGTTCTCGGAATATGCGACCTTTCCTACGGAGAAAATGTTCCGTGGGCAAAAACCGCAAGAAAAGCACGGGAACGGATTCTTGAAACAGAGGAATTTAGCGGCATTTGCGCCTGCTGCCAATGGTTTGAGCTTTGCAGGAGAACGGAGGCTTCTTATGAATGATAAAAAAGAGATGAAGAAAGGCTTTAAAACAATTGACTTGGTTTACATTGCATTCGGTGCAGTTCTGATTTCCGTATGCTCATGGATAAGCATACCGACTACCGTACCGTTCACAATGCAGACCTTCGCCGTATTCTTCATGCTTTCAGCTTTGGGCGGCAAGCGCGGAACGGTATCCATTATCTTATATGTATTGCTTGGAGCGTTCGGAGTGCCGGTATTTTCGCAGTTTACTTCCGGAATCGGTATTCTACTCGGTAACACGGGCGGATACATAATCGGTTTTATTTTTATAGGGCTTGTCTATTGGCTGACTGTTCGTTTGCTCGGTAAAAAACTGTGGGTGGAAATCCTCGCCATGGTTATCGGCTTGGCTGTGTGTTATGCCTTCGGAACGGCGTGGTTTATGGTTGTCTATGCCAAAGCAAACGGAGCCGTGGGGCTTGCAACGGTTCTTTCCTGGTGCGTAATTCCGTTTATCATTCCCGACCTTGTCAAGCTCGGATTGGCGTTGACCTTGGCACGGCGCTTATCCCCCGTTCTGAAATTACAATAATACTGCTGTCCTTTGCACCGTACAGAAATTGCAAATCAGATAAACTGTTTTGCTGCGGGACGGGCGACCCGTCCCCTACGAACCGGTTCGTCGCAGGCGAATAATGCGATTTTTCTTTTTGGGACGATGTGGGCATCGTCCCCTACAAATTATCAATTCAACAAAAAATCGTAGGGACAACCCTTGCGGCTGTCTGTGAAAACACATCAAATCTCACGGAACGCTGTGTTTTCTTATCAATCCTCCGTCACGGCTTAACGCCGTGACACCTTCTTTGCCAAAGGAGGCTAACGAAGCAGTAACCTATTGCATGGGCTCCTTAGAAAAGGAGCTGCCCGTAGGGCTGAGGATTGATAAGTTAACGGATTAATCAATGCAACAGATAATCCGCAAGTTGCCTAAAATAAAATGCTTGCGGAGCAATTACAATCGGTCATAGGCGGAGCCTATCCTTAATTTGCGAAGCA
>CAYXVM010000255.1:0-2605 GCA_964468465.1 uncultured Clostridium sp. | reverse complement strand
CCCGAACCGAACAAATACAACGAGGAATACCTTGACAAGGTTCAGAAGGTTGCAGACCTTTGTGCAAAATACGGAATTTATTTCTTCCTTGACATGCATCAGGATCTTTACGGCGGCGATGCAGAAAACAGCGGCGACGGCGCACCCGGCTGGGCATGTTTAACCGACGGCGCTGAGTTCAAGCCGACAAAATTAGTTTGGGCTGAGGGCTATTTCTGGGGCAAGGCAATTCATAAATCGTTTGATAATTTCTGGGCAAACAAAGAATACAACGGTGTGCCGCTCCAGACCTATTACTGCAATATGTGGAAGCATGTTGCCGAAAGATTCAAGGATCATCCCGCTCTTTTCGGCTTTGACCTTATGAACGAGCCTTTCCCCGGCACGGACGGTGGCAAGGTTTTCAGAAAGCTGATTACAAATGTCGCAAAGACCGTTATCACCGACAAGCGCTGCAAAAAAGGCTTTATGCTCAAAATGCTCATGACAAAGAACGCCATAAGATGCCTTGAGCCGTTTGATGACCCAACGCTTTTCAGAAAGGTTACAAGTGCAGGCGATAAACTGATTAAGAAATTTGACACCGGAGCATATTCTCAGTTTATCAACAGAACCGCAAAAGCCGTCAGAGAGGTTACCGACAACGGCATTATCATAATGGAAAACAGCTATTATTCTAATTTAGGTATCCCCTATTCCGCTCCCGCTGTCAACTACGACGGCGTGCGTGAAAAGAATCTCTGCTTTGCTCCTCACGCTTACGACCTCATGGTTGACACTCCCGCATACAAATACGCAAGCAATTCCAGAGTCGGCTCGATTTTTGACGAGCACAAGCGTTCGCAGGACAGACTCGATGTCCCCGTCATCGTTGGAGAATGGGGCGGCCAGTCCGAGGGAACCGATTGGCTGTTCCACATCAATTATCTGCTCGACAAATTCGACTCAAATCAATGGGGTCAGACCTATTGGTGTTATTATGACGGCTTGCTTGACAACCCGATTATGACTTCTCTCGTCAGAACCGCTCCCATTGCGGTCTGCGGCGTTATCGACAAATACGGATATGACAGAGAAAACGATGTATTTGCAATGACTTACACTCAGGACAAAGAATATTCTCTGCCGACCGAAATTTATGTTCACAAAAAGTATTCGGATATCGAATGTGATGCTGAATATACGGTTGAACCCATTCCCGATTCCGAAGCCTCAATTCTCAAAATCAAAGGCAATCCGGGAGAACATAAGGTTACAATTAAATTCTAAAAAAAGAGCTGCCGCATTTTACGCCGTTATCTGCGCTGAATGCGGCAGTTCCGTGAAATAATCACATAAACAAAGGTCTGAATTTTTCAACTGAAGCAAGAGAAACCGCTTCATTTCCCGAAACTATTATATGGTCTGCAAGCCTGATTCCGACTGAGAAAAGAACCGACGAAAGCTCGCTTGTCATGCTGATATCGTCCTTTGACGGAGCGGCTATTCCGTTTGGGTGATTATGGGCAAAAATGACCTTATCCGCCTTATTTCTCAGCGCAGTTTCAAGCACTTTGCGTTTATCAACGATAACGCTCCCGGGAGTTCCCTCCCCGAGCTTGCAGCAGTTGAGAAGATTGCCGACGGCATCGAGGCAAAGCATATAAAAAGACTCAACCTTGTTGCTTCCGTAGTATTTGCGGATAATATAATTCATCGCTTCATCGGGTTCGGATAAATTGACCTTTTGCGAATTTGAGCTTTCTATATACCGCCTGCATATCGACGGAATCATCGATATCAGCAGAGCGGAGCTTTCACCTATTCCGTCAATTTCCATAAGCTCCTCATATGAAGCATCAAACACTCTGCTCAGAGAGCCGAACGCCGCAATAAGCCTGTGAGCAATCTCATTGGTATCCTTTCTCGGAATGGAATAAAAAAGCAGAAGCTCCAGCAGATTATGGTCAGGCATTCCGTCTGCTCCCGTGCGTTTAAAGGTTTCTCTGACCCTCGCTCTGTGATTTTCATGCAGATTTTCGGGCTTGTTATTATTCTTGCTCACATTCACCGCTCCCATTAATAATGTGTATATTATACACCATAAGAGCGGTTTTGAAAAGACATATTTTGATTCGGAGAGATAATAAATTGAAAACTTTCACCATTTCAAAAAACGACGCCGGGCAGAGGCTCGACAAATTCATAACAAAGGCTGTGCCCGCTCTGCCGAAATCGCTTATGTATAAATATATCCGCACAAAGCGGATAAAGGTCAACTCCAAAAAGGGTGACATTGCTCAGAAGCTTGCCGAAAATGATATTATAGATATGTATATAAACGACGAGTTCTTTGCCCCTGCGGATGAAAAATACGATTTTCTTTCCGCATCAAAAAATCTTGACATCGTTTATGAGGATGAAAACATAATGCTGCTCGATAAAAAGGTCGGCCTGCTTTCTCATCCCGATGAAAACGAATACAACGACACTCTTATTACAAGAGTAAAGCGTTATCTATATGAGAAAGGCGAATACGACCCGAAGGACGAAAACTCGTTTGCTCCCGCCCTTGTCAACAGAATCGACAGGAACACGGGCGGAATCGTTATTGCGGCAAAGAACG
>CAYXVM010000254.1:0-2608 GCA_964468465.1 uncultured Clostridium sp. | reverse complement strand
ATGGAGGAGGGCATCAATTTCAGAACCCTCACCAATCCCGTTGAAATCGTCGGCGACGAAAACGGAAATGTTGCAGGTATCAAGTGCGTTATGATGGAGCTTGGTGAACCCGACGCATCCGGCCGCCGCAGACCCATTGCCGTTGACGGAAGCGGTTTCAGCATTGATGTTGACTGCGTTATCATGGCTTTGGGCACTTCGCCGAACCCGCTTATCAAGGCAACCACTCCCGGACTTGAGACAAAGCCCTGGGGCGGAATCATCACCTATGATGAAACAGGCCACACCTCAAAGGACAAGGTTTATGCGGGCGGTGACGCCGTTACGGGCGCCGCAACCGTTATCCTCGCCATGGGCGCAGGCAAAAACGCCGCAGAAGCCATTGACGAAGCCATCATGGGCGGCAACAAATAAAAATTGACATTATTCGGTTTTGGTGCTATTATGTTAACTGCTAATCGAATATTATTATTCAAAAAGGGAAAGAGCGGTGAAAATCCGTCGCAACAGCCATTGCCGTCAAAGTCGGAAAGCCTTTTATCGGATAATCGATATTGTTAAGCGACCTTCGGGCAGCGGAGGGTGGCGTAACGGAAGTTTGCATAATTTGTATGCTCTGCCTCTCTGCTCATGCAGAGAGGCTTTTATTATTTCGGAAAGGGGGAAAATCGAATGAACGGAGCTTTTGCCCGTAGTCATCCTGCGGTCGGCTTTTTATATTTTGCCGCCGTTATTGCATTTTCTCTCGTTCTGAATCATCCCGTATTCATTGCGCTCTCCCTTGTTTCCTCGCTTGCCTATGCCGTCAGGCTCAAAGGAAAATCCGTGCTGAAAACATTTTTCTTCGCTCTGTTGCCCCTTGCGGCGTTTGTCACGCTGATAAACTCCCTCGTTTCGCATTACGGAGTGACGGTGCTTTACACTTTCCCGAACGGTAACAATCTGACCCTTGAATCAATCGTCTACGGCGCAGTAACAGGCGTTGCAATTGTCACAATGATGCTGTGGTTCATCTGCTGGAACGAGGTTATGACCGAGGATAAAATTCTTCATCTTTTCGGCAAGCGTCTGCCGCACCTTGCTCTGCTCGTTATGATGACCCTGAGGTTTGTTCCGCTCTATTCAAGGCAGCTCGGAGAAGCGCTCAGTGCAAGAAGGGGCGCAGGTCTTGAAGAATCGGGCGGAAAAATCGCAAAAATCAAAAACGGGTGCGCCGCCGTTTCGGGCGTTATCACCCGTGCTCTTGAACACGGAATCGATACCGCAGATTCAATGAAATCAAGAGGCTACGGTCTGAAAGGCAGAACAAGCTATTCAAGATATAAGTTCTCGCCCGCCGATACGATTCTGATTGCCGCAACGGTCACCGCCGTAATTTCGGTTGCCGCCGCAAAGCTCTGCGGAGCGGTTCAGGCTCTCTATAATCCGATAATTATGCTCGGCGGCTTCACGCCCGCCCTCATCGCATCGTCGGCGGCCTATGCCCTGCTTTGCTCTTTACCTTTAATATATGACGCTTCGGAGGTGATAAAATGGAACAGATTGTATGCAAAAACCTGAGCTTTGCCTATCCTCTTTCCGATGAAAATGCGCTGAATGATATCAGCTTCGGCGTCGGCAGGGGTGAATTTGTTGTTATTTGCGGCAGAAGCGGCTGCGGAAAAACCACTCTGCTCCGTCACCTCAAGAAAAATCTTCTGCCCTCGGGCAAACGGAGCGGCGAGGTTCTTTTTGACGGAACGCCCGTTGACGAAATGAGCGAACGAACCGCCGCCGAAAAAATCGGCTTTGTCATGCAGGACCCCGAAAGTCAGATTGTGACCGACAAGGTGTGGCATGAAATGGCTTTCAGCCTTGAAAATCTCGGCATGAGCACGGATTCCATTCGGCTCAGAGTTGCGGAAATGGCTTCATATTTCGGAATCGGCAATTGGTTTGATAAAAAAACCTCAGAGCTTTCGGGCGGTCAGAAACAGCTTTTGAATCTTGCCTCCGTTATGGCGACCTCTCCCGACCTTTTGATTCTCGACGAACCGACCTCTCAGCTTGACCCCGTTGCCGCAGAAAATTTCCTCTCAACCGTTTCAAAAATCAACCGTGATCTCGGCACAACAGTAATAATGACCGAGCACCGCCTTGAGGAGGTTTTCGGCTATGCAAGCCGTGTTATCGTCATGGACGGCGGCGCTGTTGCCGTTGACTGCCCTCCCTCGGAGCTTGGCAATCATTCAGACAAAATCGGCGGTTTTATCAGCCTTGCAATGCCTTCGGGGGTCAGAATCCACTCCGCTCTCGGCGGAAAGGGCAAAACTCCGCTCTCCGTCAACGAGAGCGCAAAATGGCTTTCTTCTCTTTTTGAGAATAAAGAAATCAAATCAACAAAAATCGCCGTTCCCGAGTTCAGAAATCAGGGAACGGCAGTTGAAATAAAGAATTTATTTTTCAGATATGATAAAAACGGCAAAAACATTCTCGAAAACCTCAGTCTGAGCGTTCCCAAAAACAGCATTTTTGCGGTTACGGGCTGCAACGGAGCGGGCAAGTCAACGCTTATCCGCCTGCTCACGGGCGAATTGAAGCCGCTTTCGGGTAAGATCTCATTTTTTGG
>CAYXVM010000253.1:0-2665 GCA_964468465.1 uncultured Clostridium sp. | reverse complement strand
GCATAGACATGATAAACCTCGCCGAGCTCGCCGCTTTCGATAAGCTCCCTGATTTTCATGACATAGGTGTTGAATCTGTTGCAAACGCCGATGTTAAGAACCTTGCCCGTCTCGTGGGCAACCTTTTGCATTTCGAGCGCTTCGGAAAGGATTCTTGCCGCAGGCTTTTCGCAGAGAACATGCTTGCCGGCTTTGAGAAAATCAATTGCAATAACCGAATGCAGGTCATTATGAGTGCAGACGGAAACTGCGTCAAGCTCGGGATCGTTCAGAAAATCGTGATAATCGACAACCGCTTTTCCGCAGCCGTATTTTTCAACGCATTTTTCGGCTCTTTCGGGAATGATATCGCAAAAATATTTTATCTCAACCTCGTCATTTTTGAGATAAGACGGGATATGCGCCGCATTGGCAATGTTTCCGCAGCCGATAACGGCAACCTTGATCTTTGACATTTTACTGACCTCCGCCGTGATTATTATAGTTATATCCTGACACGGATATTCATAGTTTAAAACAATATACCATAATCTATAAAAAATGTAAAGATTAACTCAAAAAAAACTTGCCTTATCCGGTTTAATTTGTTATTATATTTTCAAATAAACCGACCGCCGGAAAAGCGGCGGAATTACGGAAAAGGAGAACACTACAATGGGCAGATTTCCTATCGGAGTTATTATCGACAGTTTCAGAACCGACACGGTTTCGGCAGTCAGAAAAGCGGCGGCAGTCGGAGCGCAGGGCATTCAGGTTTACGCCACAAGCGGAGAAATGGCTCCCGAAAACATGACCCCCGTCAAAATCAGCGAATTCAAAAAGCTCGTTGCCGATAACGGTCTTGTTGTTTCGGCTCTGTGCGGCGACCTCGGCGGCGGCTTCGGCGACCCTGAAAAGAATCCCGCAAAGGTTGAAAAGTCAAAGAGAATAGTTGACCTTGCAAAGGAAATCGGAACAGATATTGTCACAACTCACATCGGCGTTGTTCCCGGCGACCCGTCCCATGAAAGATACAAAATAATGCAGGAGGCATGCTTTGAGCTTTCAAGATATGCGGACAGCATGGACGCTCATTTTGCAATTGAAACAGGCCCCGAAACCTCGGCGGTTCTCAAAGGCTTCCTTGATTCGCTCGGTTCAACGGGCGTTGCGGTCAATCTTGACCCCGCAAACCTTGTTATGGTTACAGGCGACGACCCCGCAAAGGCAGTTTACAATCTTCAAAAATATATTGTTCACACTCACGCAAAGGACGGAAAGCAGCTTTTCTACAAAGACCCCGAAATCGTTTACGGTCTCAAAAAAGATCCGCTTGTTACCGATTCATCGTTCCTTGAAGTTCCTCTCGGAGAGGGTCAGGTTCCCTGGAAAGAGTACCTTGCCGCTCTCGAAGATATCGGCTATAAGGGCTTCCTGACGATTGAAAGAGAAGTCGGCGACGACCCCGAAGCAGACATCAGAAAAGCGGTTGAATTTCTTAAAGATTTAGGTTAAGGCAGGTTGAAAATGATGAAAATCGGAGTCAGCAGCTACAGCTTTCAGCAGCTCATTTCATCGGGCTGTGAAACGCAGCTCAGCATTATGAAAAAGGCAAAGGATATGGGCTTTGAGGGCATTGAATTTATCGACCTTGACCCCCCTCAGGGCGTCAGCGAGGAAGAATTCGCTTCAATGATAAGGGAAGAAAGCGAAAAGCTTTCTCTGCCCGTTATCAGCTACACAATCGGCGCAAATATGCTCAAGGATACGGGCGTTGATGCAGAGGTTGAGAGAGTCTGCCGCAAGGTTGATATTGCCTCAATCCTCGGCGCACGCAGTATGCGCCACGACGCCGCATGGGGAATCCCCGAAGAGCAAAAAAGCCATGTCGGCTTTGAGCAGGTTCTGCCCGTGCTTGTTGACGGCTGCAAAAGAGTAACGGAATACGCTCAGTCAAAGGGTATCGTTACGATGATTGAAAATCACGGCACATTCTGCCAGGAGAGCCAAAGAGTTGAAAGAATCGTCACGGGAGTCGGAAGCCCGAATTTCGGCGTGCTTCTCGATGTCGGTAACTTCGCCTGCGCAGACGAAAACAGCGCATCCGCCGCCGGCAGACTTGCGCCCTACATAAAGCACATTCACGCCAAGGACTTTCATATCAAGAGCGGAAACGGGCTGAATCCCGGCAAGGGATTCTTTAAATCAAGAGGCGGAAATTATCTCAGAGGTGCAGTAATAGGCCACGGAGATATCCCCGTTCTTCAATGCCTTTCGGTTGCGAAAGCATCGGGATATGACGGCTTTGTCAGCGTTGAATTTGAAGGAATCGAAAAATGCCTTGACGGAATTGAAATCGGGCTCGAAAACCTCAGAAGAATGATTGAAACGCTTTAATTTACGATAAACATTGCAAAAAAATACCGCTCCGTCGCCTTTTTAAGGGCTTTCGGAGCGGTATTCTGATTTTTATTCAGCAGTAATTTTTTCAAGCTCTGCCGCCGATTCTGCGGCAAGCTCGTCACGGCGCTTTTTAAGCTCCCGTTCAATCATCTTCTTTTCTTCTTTATCGTCTTTAACGAAAAGAATAACAATAAGATAAAGAACTGCGCCGACTACGGGGCCGAGAATGAACATCGGCCACTGCCACTTCATGAATGTTGCATTCTGAGCGGTCATTGCGATA
>CAYXVM010000252.1:0-2671 GCA_964468465.1 uncultured Clostridium sp. | reverse complement strand
CCCGACCTACGCCCTTAGCAGGGGCGCCTCGTCACCAACTTGAGTACTTCTCCATGGTAACTATATTATAAAAAAATCAGTTGTTAAAAAATGGCGGAGAGAGTGGGATTCGAACCCACGGTACCCGTAAGGTACGACGGTTTTCAAGACCGTTCCGTTATGACCACTTCGGTATCTCTCCGTAAGTTGCTACAATATGTTAGCATATCATCGAACCGATGTCAATAGATTTTTGCGAAATTTTGAGGTCAAAAAATTTTATTTTTGCATTTCCGAATATTGGCGACGCCTTTTTGTGATATATTGTGAGCGAACGGAGGAATGACAATGCAAACAGAAATGAGAAACATAAAAAGAAAGCTTTCGGACGAAATGACGGAGCAGATACTCGAAAACGGGCTTTTCGGAGTGCTTTCGACCGTCGGAGACGGCGAGCCTTACGGCGTTCCGCTGAGCTACGCTTATGACGGCGGGAAAATCTGGTTTCATTGCGCCCCGGAGGGTCATAAACTCGGCAACATTGCAGCCAACAATAATGTTTGCTTCACGGTTGTCGATTCCGTTGAAACGCTTGCGGAAAAATTTTCAACCAAATACAGGTCGGCAATCGCATTCGGAAAAATTTTCGTTGTTGACGACCCGCAAGAAAAAAGGCACGGAATTGAAGCTATAATGATGAAATACAGCTCGGAATACGCCGCAGAGGGCAGAGCATATATTGATAAAGCTTTTGAAAAATTCAAAATTCTTCGCATGGATATATCCGAACTGAGCGGCAAAGGCAGATTGGAATAATTATCTTGACAAATACATCCTAAGCGATTAAACTGAAACTGTGGCGGAGCCTTCCGCTTCAAAAATACGGCGCATTATTGCTGCCGCACACATGAAAAGGAGAATAACATGAAGAAGATTACAGCAATAGTTCTGGCGCTCGTTTTCGCTCTCGGAGCCTGCTTTATGCTCGCATCCTGCGGTGGAAATGACAATGCGGAAACGACCACGACAACCACCACCGCCGCCGAAGAAGAAATCACGGCAGCAATTGAAAATATTGACGAAACAGACGCACCCGCTCAGAGCGAAACCGTTCAGACCTCAGATGAGTCTCAGACGGCGGCTGAATCAACAACAGCGGGCGAAACCACAACTCTCCCGGCGGTTGAAGCTCCGGTCGGAGGCAGCATTGCTCAGATCGTTGAGTATTACAACAAGGCGGCAAACGGCGCAAAGACCTACAGCGGCACAATGAAGGTCAAGAGAACTCAGGGAACGGTTTCAAGCCTTGAGGAAATCTCAATTGAGCTTGCAAGAAGCATCGTTGAGGGTATTCTTCCCAACGATTATCCCCAGACAAAGACTCTCACATTCACAAACGGCAAGGCAAGCAGCGGTGAAAAGGCGGCGGCTTTCTTCCCCGTTGACGACAAGCCCTACACCAGCGCACTCACTCCCGCAGGCGTCAAGAGCGCATCATGCGCAAAGCAGGGCAACGGATATAAGGTTGTTATCACTCTTGTCAGCGAAAAAGGTAACGACATCAATTTTGTTCCGAAGCATCACAGCTCCTGCGCCGATACCCTTGCACTCACTCAGGAGGATCTCGATCCCCTGACCATCAACGAGTGCGAAATCACCTACACGGGCGCAACCATCACCGCGACCATTGACGAATTCGGCAGAATCACCACGCTTAACATCAGCGAGCCTGTTGTTATCGTTGGCACGGTCGCATGGAAATCCTTCAACATCATCGATGTTAAGGTTCTCGGCACATGGAAGCAGGAGTTTGTTGTAACATATTAATTATACCAAGCATATAAAAGCGGCAGGGAGCAAATCCCTGCCGTGATTTTTATTTCAGAAGCTTCGGGTCAATCTTTTTATCCTTGAAATAATATTCTCTGTCGTGATCGTTGATTTCACGCAGAACTCTGCACGGATTGCCGACGGCAACAACATTATCGGGCAAATCTT
This sequence comes from uncultured Clostridium sp., assembly GCA_964468465.1. Lineage (GTDB taxonomy): Bacteria > Bacillota > Clostridia > Oscillospirales > Acutalibacteraceae > CAG-177. Next base: position 694 of record CAYXVM010000252.1, on the reverse strand, counting down.
TTGTGACAACGCTTCCCGCACCGATAACAACATTGTCGCCTATCGTGATTCCGGGAACAATGACTGCCCCTGCGCCAATCCAGCAGTTTCTGCCGATATGAACGGGTGCATTGTATTGATAAGCCTGCTCCCTCAGCTCGGGCAAAATCGGATGTCCTGCCGTTGCAACGGTCACATTCGGGCCGAACATCGTGCAGTCACCGACATAAATATGTGTATCATCAACAAGCGTCAGGTTGAAATTCGCATAGACACGGTTGCCGAAATGAACATGCTTGCCGCCCCAATTGGCATGAAGCGGAGGCTCAATATAGCATTCCTCACCGATTTCTGCAAACATGTCTTTTAACATTTTCTCTCTTTTTTCGGCTTCAAGCGGACGGGTGGCGTTATAATCGTAAAGCTTTTCAAGGCAAAGTATCTGCTCAGCCATTATTTCGTCATCGTCGGGCAGATAAAGCTCGGTTGTATGTAATTTTTCTTTCATGCTCATTCGGATTTTCTCCTTTTAGATTTTTTGAGTGAAAAGTGAAGATGAAAGTAATAGGTTCAAGGCAGGGCAGTGGTTTGCTCCCGCCGTTTATCATTTATGCAAACTTGTTGATATATAAGGCTTTTCCGTAGGGAACGCTGTCCTCAGCGTTCCGAAAAACAATAACAATTCATTTTATTCGCACCTTGCCAATCCTCAGCC
>CAYXVM010000251.1:0-2696 GCA_964468465.1 uncultured Clostridium sp. | reverse complement strand
AGGCAGGGTGTAGCTCCAAAGCACGAGCGACGGCTTGCCGACAGTTAGATCCTTAACCACTTTTTTCCTCCCGATTACAGAGTTTTGGATTTTTTGCTTCTGAACCTTATAAGCCCGATAATAATAGATGCTTCGCAGAATATTTCCGTCACAACTCCGGACACCGAGCTGCAAATGATGTTGTAGATAAGCCACATTGCAGAGGTCGGAAGCGTCAGCGCTCTGAGCTGCTGAGTTTTCGGATTCCATATAACGAACGATGAAATAATCATTGCGCTCATAGGCAAAAGCGAAACGGGGGATGAATATGTTGCAATTCCTGCTCCTGCGGCAAGCAGGGCAAAAAGAATCGGGCAGAACAGGCTGTCAATCAGCTTTGACCTGCCTCTGAAATAATAAACAACAGCCCTTGTCATTCCGACAATGTTGCCCGCCATGCCCTCATATGCGCCGAGCATGTAATACTGAACGGCAAAAAGAAAACCCGAGAACGCCTGCATTGCGACAATTCTTTTGTGGGTACGCTGTTGAAAAGAGAAAAGCAGAAGTCCCGAAGCAACGAAGCCAATCAGCTGAGAAACGATAATTCTCGGGCTGTTTTTTGCAACAAATTCAGACAGAAAATCCATAATAACCCCCAATTGCGTACTTTAAATATTATATATTTTTTCAAAAGCCATAACAATAAGCAAAACAGAAAAAATCCCCGCCGATAAAGCGGGGATTTTGTGTAAAATTAATCTCTGAGTTTCTTGCCTGCAATGATTTTTCCGAAAGTATCAAATGCAGGAAAATTATTCTATATTGTTTTCTTTATTATCCTCATTTTCGCCGTTATCAGCATTTTCGCTCTGTTCTTCGGAGAAATCGGAATTCTCCGCTTCTTCGGCGGGTTCAGCGGAGCTTTCGGGAGCGGTATCCGATTCGACTTCTTCATCGGCTGTTTCGACGGATTCAGCCGTCAAATCATCTTGAATTTCTGCTTCTTCACTGCTTGATTCGGCTTGTTCCTCCGATTCGGGGAGCTCAAGCTCAACGCTGACGGGTTCTGCGCCTTCAACGGGTGAAAATGCGGGAACAAGAGCTTTTTTCTTTCTGCGGTTTGCAAAATAGATTGCGGCAGCAATGAGAATCAGAACGGTTGCGGCAGAGACTCCTGCTCCGAGAATCAGACCTCCCGGCATGAAGCTCAGTTCAATCGAGTGTTCGCCTGCGGGAAGATTGAAGCAGAGATATGCGTCGCAAAGCGCAACATAATCGCTCTCGTCAATCGGTTTGCCGTCAATCTTGACCGTCCAACCCTTATCATAGGGGATTGAGGTGAAGAAAAGACTGTCATTGTCGGAAGAAACAGTGCCTGTGATTTTTGTTTCTTCAAATGAAGTAATATTCATCTGACGGCGCTTCAGTATTTCATATCCCTCGTTGAGCTTGTCATCATTGACATAATAAGGATAGAAGTCTATATATCCGTATTCAGGGTCATCAATAGAAATGAAAACAAGAACTTCGTCATCGGGATTAACGATACCGAGATCATAAATATAAGGCTCGTCCGTATACTGAGTAACTTCTTTATCGCCTTTGGTAATCGTGATACTGTCAAAATCTCTTGAATTGACATAAAGGTAGCAATGCTTTGTTTCTTCTGTCTTGAGAACAAACGTCAACTCGCCTTCGCCGGGGTTGGTCTTTGAATAATAAATATCGCCCGTGTCAAGCCCCGAAGTGATTTCGTCCATGTTGTAATACTGAATTTCATCAATATTCATCATGCCGAATACATCCGAAACGCCCGTTGAATATTCAAACCAATCGCTCTGAACAATAAACGGATTGTTCATCGAGGTATACCAGTCTTTAAGCTCGTTGTTGACTGCAAAGCCTATTGGCAGATAATAATTATTCTCATAAGCCGTAAATTTGCCCTGATTCATAAGCTCAGTGTAATAATCGCTTTCAACCGTCACGTTTTCGTCATTGTCAACGATATATTTCATCGAGTTCATCATGTTATAAACGGGGGTCTGAAGATGATAGGTATAGCTGTTAATATAGTTGCCGTAGATGCCGAGATCGCTCTGAACATTCGATAGCTTTTCATAAGCCATTGAGGAGAATGTTGAAACTCCGTTGTAGCCGTACCATGCGGGGTCCATTCTTGCTCTGTTGTAAGTCAGATCCATTCTGTAGGTGTCGCTTCCGTCATATTCATCAAGCTGTGATTTGAGCGCACGGAAGTCGTCATAATCGCCGACATAGTTTGACTTAATCTGATCCATGCTGTAACGGTCTGTGTTGGCGCAGGCAACTTCGCCGATAACACAGCACAGGAGCAGAACGGCAACTGCGGACTGCTGATACTTCTTGTCTTTCATAAGAGCAAAAACAAGGCAGTAGGTAACAACAAAAATGATGCTGATGAGAATTGTAACTTCTTCAACATTTTTTGAGCCTAATTTCTGAATTAAAATAATTGCTCCGAGCGTTGCAATTCCCGAGCCGAGAATGGCTCTGCCGCTGAATTCACTCAGTCTCGTAAACGCCTTGAAGGCAAGAGTGAGCAGAATGAATGAATACATGAACGAGAAGCGGTAGGGCAGATCGTTCGGGTAATGGAAGCCGTGCCAGATGTAATTGAGAATATTGATGTTGAAGCTGAAATAAAGAATTCCGAGAAGAGATACATTGGCAAC
>CAYXVM010000250.1:0-2725 GCA_964468465.1 uncultured Clostridium sp. | reverse complement strand
GTCTTTTTATTCCTTCCATTACAAATTTAAACAGTACTTTTACTACGATAATATAAACAGAATGAATGAAATGCTGCCGCCACCTCATAATTTGGAATAAATGCTTTTCCTTTCCTCTATAAGTCTGTCAATATCTTCAAAAGCATTGTCAATTGATTCTGTATGATATCTATCATACATATCCATTATAAATTCAGTAAGTCCAAGACTATCCAGTTCATTTAATACATCTTTTGCAGACTGATTTTTACTGCCGGCATATGCTTCAAGGAGAAAAACAAAGTAGTCAAATTTATTTTTATATGTTTCTATCATTAAAATTACCCCCTGAAATAACTTGAGTTGCGGGGATTGCCTGTTATCTGTTCGCACTCCCACATATTGAAAATAGCCGGACATCCGAATTCCCACATTTCAAGTGATTCATCACTCATCATTGAATATGTTTCTGAATTCAAAAACTTTCTTAGTGCTTCAAGTTCATTGAACCCGTATTTTTCAGAAATCATCTTAACAACTTCTTTATCATAGTAATCAAGTATATATTTGAAAGTATTTCTGTTCATATAAAAACTCTCCTTCTGAACTTAAGTATATCAAGAGCTTTCTGATTTTTAAATATGTACTGATCTTTCAATTTCATAGGAAGAAGTCTTTTTAATGCTTCTTCCTCATCGTAAATACCATCAAAATAAAGCGAAATGACTTCATACGTTTTATCATCAGCAACTGGTCCAATTATCAGATCATACTCATTTCCATCTCTTTTTTCTTTACGGCAGTCACCGACAAAATGCAGCCATTCTCTGTCGGCTTTCTCAAGAATCTATCATTTCACTTACATTATAACATTAATCGCTGTATCATTTTCAGGACAATGACATCAAACAATAAAAATCGTTTATTATTCCAGATATCAGCGTAAAAACCACGTAAAAGATTATAAAATATTACGGTAATTATAGCATAAATAATAAAAAAAGTCAATCGACGGGACATATTCAAAAAGGTAGAATAATCGCCTTTTCTCAATTACAAACCGCTGTATCAAAATAAAGACAATGGAATCGCTTTGAGCAAAAAAGAAGAACCAGATATATTTCAATCCGGTTCCTGCTTTATTAGTCTATATCACTCATTCTTCCCGCTCTTATTTCTTCAAGTGTTCTCGGCGTATAATCCATATAAGGCATCATACAACCGACATTATAGCATTCATACGGGATATTTCGTTCTTTCATTTTTGCTGCGTATTCCTCGTATGGAGCTGCATCTCTTCCCATATGGATATGGCCGTATAAATGAATGTATCCATAATCTGCATTTCTCCAGTGAGCAATAGGATAATGACAAAGAACAACGTGATTTTCACCATCTCTGACAATTTCCATTTCTTTAACCCACACAAACTGTCCCGTAAGTTCAGCGTTAAGCCTGTCATGATTTCCAAGAATAAGATATTTCCGTCCTTTGAGCTGTTTCAGAACTTCAAGTCCGGCATCGTTTTTCCACGCAAAATCTCCAAGAATGTAAACTTCATCCCCATCGTTTACTGTATTATTCCAGTTCAGAATAATCCTCTCATGCATCTCATCAAGTGACGAAAATGGTCTTGAATCAAATCTTAACGCATTTGAATGACCGATATGATAATCGCTTATGTAACGTTTCATTTGATAAGTTGCCTCCCTGAAAAGTTATTTGTATTTTTTATACCCTTTTTCAAGACAAATAATAAGCAGAATTTATAAATACTTCACGAACTGAACCTGAGCCTGCTGATACTGCATAGGATCTGTAATTTTGCATGCCATGAATCCCATCTTATTGATATAAAAATTCAGATTTCGCCTTGAGTAAAGCGGTGTTTCTGTTCGCCAGACTTTCTCAGAACACAATCAAAAACCGACCATGTATTTAAAATAATATACAAGCGCCTCATCTGCACATAAAATATTACTTCGTATCATGATTCATCCTGCTTTGTATATATAACCATTAAACTCTTACCCTTTACAATGTCACGTACTTCCATTTTTTCAAAGCCTGCTTTTTTACCGAAATCTGTCAGTTCATCAGGTCCATACTTATTGAATCCCTTTTCTGTAAATGATGAATCCCCGAACCATTCTTTTGTGTACACAACATTATAAAACGACTTTCCTGGTTTCAGTACCCTTCTTATTTCAGACAAACCCTTAACAGCGTCGTTCCAGAAATATATTGTATTTATTGAGGAAACGCCTGAAAACATATTATCTTCATACGGAAGATTACAGCAGTCTCCGGTTTCAAGAAAAAGCCGATTGTTTTCAAGTGCTTTTCGGTTTCGCTTCGAAGCGACTTTTTTCATATCTTCTGAAATGTCAATCCCGTACATATACACATGTTTCTTCTTATATATTTCACGCAGCAGAAAACCGTTCCCATAACCTATATCAAGTATCTTGTCTTCATTATCAGGGTTCATTACTGCAACGGTATTTCTGTACATCGGCTGATTAATGATATTCATACCGATACAGCATATTTTTCCAATAATACCCCTCGGATTACCGAACTGACTTCCTATGTATTCTGATAATCTGCTCATCTGTTTTACCTCATTTTTTAAATATTTTGATGTTCTGTTTCAAAGGATAAGCCAACTGCAATCTTTACGGCAGTCAAGGGTAGATAGTAATATTCTAACCATATTATACTCATTTCACACAACATAGTCAAC
>CAYXVM010000249.1:0-2742 GCA_964468465.1 uncultured Clostridium sp. | reverse complement strand
CAGCAGGCTCAGACCCCTGACCTGCACTTTGCCGAAACCCATGGCGAGAATTCTCGGCAAACCGATTATCGAGTATATTTTTGATGTTTTGCGGGCGGGAGGAGTGACGAGAGCGGCGGTAACGCTCGGATATCTGCCTCATATTATCGAAAAAGAATATGAATCGGGCTATAAAAATCTGAGCCTTGATTTTTTCAGAGAGGATGAGCCGCTCGGCACGGCAGGCAGCGTCAAAAATGCGGCGGCGGGGATAGACGAGCCGTTTGTTGTTATCAGCGGAGACGCTCTGTGCAATTTCGATATTGACAAAATAATGACATATCATAAGGCAAGCAGCGCAAAAATAACAATTGTCGTGACCGAAGCGGAGGACCCGAGAGAATACGGAATCGTTAAGGTTAACAACGAAAACAGAGTGGTCGGCTTTGTTGAAAAACCGTCATGGAATCAGGCTGTGAGCAATTATGCCAACACGGGTGTTTATATCATTGACCCCGAATGCCTTGAGCTGATTCCGGCAGGGAAACGCTTTGATTTTGCGGCGGATTTGTTCCCTCTGATGCTTGAAAAGGGCTTGCCGATTTATGCCTATCACACCGACGGATATTGGTGCGATGTCGGCAATATCGATGCTTATATCAAAAGTCAGCATGATGTTTTTGACGGAAGAATCTCTCCGCCCGCAGGTCAGCTTGCAAGCGGAATATTCGCCGAAAACGGCTTGCCCGACGGCGATTACGGCATTATTCCCCCGGTTTATATCGGCTCGGATGTTGAGATTGAGGACGGAGCTGTTATCGGGCCATATACTGTGATTGATGATAAGTGCTGTATCGGCAGAGAAGCAAAAGCGAGATATTCGGTAATCCTTGAAAACTGCTGGCTTGCGCCGTGTTCCTCGGTGACGGGTGCGCTCGTCTGCTCGGGAGCGGCTCTCAAAAACGGAGCGTCAATGTTTGAAGGGAGCGTTGCGGGATCGGGAAGTGTTATCGGCGAAGGAGCAAGCGTTAAATCGGGCGTTATGGTCTGGCCGGGCAAGATAGTCGGCTCGGGAACATCGGTTTCAGCCAATGTCAAATACGGCTCGGTAAAATCCGAATACCTCGGCGAAGGCGGGATTGACGAAAAGGGCGGCACAAGGCTCAACTGCGAAACCTGCGTCAGGCTCGGTGCGGCAGTCGGCGCAACGGTTAACGGGCAAAGGGCAGGGGTTGCCAACGACGGCTCAAGGAGTGCGACGGTTATGCAGCTTGCGCTCTCGGCGGGGCTTGCGGGAGCGGGCAGCACGGTCTGGAATTTCGGCGAGTGCTTTGAGGCTCAGCTCAACTTTCTTGTTAATTTCTGCGGCCTCGGCGTAGGGCTGTTTGCGAGCGGCAGAAACGGACGGGAAATAAAAATCTGCGGCGAGGGCGGCCTTTCAATACCGAGGCGTTTTGAACGGGAAATAGAGAGCGGAATGTCAAAGTGCGAGTTCCGTGAAACGCCCGAAAACGAGCTTAAAGAAATTTCGGATATGTCGAGCATCAGACTGCTTTACGGCAGAGAGCTTTCAAAGCAGGCGCCTTACGGACTTGACGGAATCGGAGCGTCTTTTGAATGCGAAAACGAGAGCATCAAGGCTCTGCTGACATCATGCGCCGCAAGGCTCGGAGCGCACGGGAGCGACGAGCTGATTCTTGAAGTCAACAGTTCGGGAACGAAGCTGACCGCAGTAACGGAATCGGGCAGAATCGAATACGAAAAGCTTCTTGCGGTTTGCTGCCTGAACGAGATGAAAAACGGCAGAGATATTGCCGTTCCGTATGACGCCCCCGAATTTCTCGATTCTCTTGCCGAAGCCTGCGGCAGAAATGCTTACCGATATCTGACAACTCCTGCGGACACCTCGGATTCGGCGGCAAGGAGACTTGCGGCAAAGCAGACCTTTGTCCGTGACGGGCTTTTTCTTGCAATCAAGCTGCTTTCGGTAATGAAAGAAAGAGATTGCGGCATTGAAACGCTTCTGTCGGAGCTGCCCGAAAAGTATATTGTCAAAAAGACAATTCATATCGGTTTTTCTCCCGCAAACCTTGCGTCTCTTGTCGGCGAGGAGGATGTCAGCATAAACAACGACGCCGAGGGAATCAAGCTGATAAGGAGCGGCGGCAGACTGCTGATTGTTCCCGAAAAAAGCGGAGAAAATATCCGTGTTCTTGCCGAGGCGGACTCAACCGAGGCGGCACAGGAGCTTTGTGCCGACATTGAGGATATCATTGAAAAGGCGGAGGAGAGCAGTTTATAATATAATAATTATTTATTAATATTTTAGCTGAGACCTTGACATTGGCGGGTTAAAAGGATAATATATACTGTGGGATAAGAGCGGAGTTCAGCCTTGCAGCCGCTTTTTGCGGTTGCGTTAACATAGGAATTGATTTGTTTGAAGATATATTCCGGCATATGCCGGAAACAACGGTGATACCGCACGGGTCTGTTATGCAATCCCCGATGCATTCCGGGTGTCACCGAAATTTAAGAAGAACAGGAGAAAATATGCAGAAGAAAAATAATTCGGAAAACAGCACTAAAAAATCAAATAATCAGCAGAATAAGCAGAACAAGCAGACAAAGCAGCGAAAGACACAGGCTGCTCAGACAAAGCAGGCAAAAAGACCTGCTTCCTCAAAGCCGAGAAACGGTTCTGCAAAGAAATACAGAAAATCAAATGAGCTTCCGCTCAAAATCGCTTTTCTCGGCGGACTG
>CAYXVM010000248.1:0-2762 GCA_964468465.1 uncultured Clostridium sp. | reverse complement strand
GCAAGGGCGTTTCCTACGGCGGCTCGCTTGCAAGAACCGAAGCTACCGGCTACGGTCTGCTTTATCTCACCGAAGAAATGCTCAAATGCAACGGCAGCGACATCAAGGGCAAGACCGTTGCCATTTCAGGCTCGGGCAATGTTGCCATCTATGCCGCCGAAAAAGCTCAGCAGCTCGGCGCAAAGGTTGTCACCGTCAGCGATTCAACGGGCTGGATTTACGACAAAGACGGAATTGACATTGCGCTCCTTAAAGAGGTTAAGGAAGTCAAGAGAGCAAGACTCACCGAATACGCAAAGAGCCGTCCCTCATGCGAATACCACGAGGGCAGAGGCGTCTGGAGCGTAAAATGCGATGTTGCTCTCCCCTGCGCAACTCAGAACGAACTTCTCATTGACGACGCAAAGGCACTTGTTGCAAACGGCTGCATCGCCGTTGCTGAGGGCGCAAACATGCCCACAACCATTGAAGCAACCGAATATCTTCAGGCTAACGGCGTTCTTTTCGCTCCCGGCAAGGCTGCAAACGCAGGCGGCGTTGCTACCTCGGCTCTTGAAATGTCGCAGAACAGCGAAAGAATGAACTGGAGCTTTGACCAGGTTGACGAAAAGCTCAAAAACATCATGATAAACATTTTCCACAACATGGAAAATGCCGCTGAAAAATACGGCTTTGCAAAGAACTATGTTGTCGGCGCAAACATTGCCGGCTTTGAAAAGGTTGCAAACGCAATGACGGCTCAGGGCATCATTTGACAGTTATATTTAAGGGCTGTTTCACCGCAGCCCTATTTTACTTTTAACGCATATAATTCTGACTATTTTTCAGTTTCTTATTGTTATATTTTTGTAGTAATTGCAGAAATATATATTATTGTCAATATATTGATTGACAAGTAAGACTTATAAAATTATAATATTTTAGTAATATGTTTTAGGATTGGACAAAGGCGTCCGTCTCCCACGGCTGATGCCTTGCGGAGCGGGCGCTTACGCTTTTCTTCCGTTTCCTGTCCCGATAATCCCTGATTATTTGAACGAAGGTGTTTTTATGTATTCAAAACAGGATGTTCTGGATTTTATCGAAATGGAGGATGTCAGCTTTGTGCGTCTTGCATTCTGCGATGTTTTCGGAAAGCAGAAAAATGTTTCGATAATGGCAAATGAGCTTCCGAGAGCGTTTGAAACGGGTATTTCATTTGACGCTTCGGCGGTTCTCGGCTTCGGCGACGAAGAAAAATCGGATCTTTTTCTGCATCCCGACCCTTCAACCCTCTCCGTTCTTCCCTGGAGACCGTCTCACGGCAGAGTTATCAGGCTTTACTGCGACATAAGATATCCCGACGGCAGACCCTTTGAGCTTGACGGCAGAAGCATTCTTTCAAAAGCCGAAAAAGCCGCAAAGGATATGGGAATAACCTGCGGAATCGGTGCGGAATATGAATTCTATCTTTTCATAACCGACGAGCAGGGTCATTCAACGGGCGTGCCTCACGACAACGCAGGCTACATGGATATTGCTCCCGATGACAGGGGCGAAAATATCCGCCGTGAAATCTGCCTGAATCTCAGCCAGATGGGAATCGAGCCTGAATGCTCCCACCATGAGGAGGGCCCCGGTCAGCACGAAATTGATTTCAAGTACAGCACTCCGCTCAATGCTGCAGACAATGCAACAACCTTCAAGGCGGTTGTCAAGACAATGGCGGCAATCAACGGGCTTTGCGCCTGCTTTGACCCGAAGCCGCTCGAAAATCAATACGGCAACGGCTTCCACATCAACATTTCTCCCAACGGCGCAGGTGACGAGGTCTTCACGCAGTTCCTTGCGGGAATCCTTGACCATATCAAGGAGATAACCGCTTTTCTCAATCCGACAAAAGAATCCTACAAACGCTTCGGGCACATGAAAGCGCCGAAATATATAACCTGGTCGCCCGAAAACCGTTCTCAGCTTATCAGAATCCCCGCAGCGGCTCATCCGTCAAGCAAGAGAATCGAGCTTCGCTCCCCCGACCCGCTGGCGAATCCTTATCTGACCTATGCGCTTGTCATTTATGCAGGTCTTGACGGAATCAAACGCCGTCTTTCGCTCTGTGAGCCGACAAACGCCAATCTTTATAAGGCCGCCGAAAGCGAACTTCAAAAGCTCGATAAGCTCCCCGAAAGCCTTGAAGAAGCTCTTGAATACGCAAAGAACAGCAGCTTTGTCAAGAGCGTTTTGCCGGAGCGTATAATTGATATCTATTGCTCTGAAAGATGAGAAAGGGGCTCAGAATATGCTAACCCAAAGACAGTCGCTTTGCAGCGTGCTGATAGTTTCGGGGTCGGCAAAGGGAGTCTCTTTCATAAAAGCTCTGCTGAAACCGTCCGCCTTTTCGCCGATAACGGTTGCGGCAAATGCAGGCGAGGCAAAAAGACTGCTGATATCAACGCCATACGATATCATCATTATTGACGCCCCGCTTTCCGACGAATTCGGTTATGAGCTTGCGGCAAACCTTGCTTCAGAAACGCCGAGCGGTATACTCCTGCTCGTGCGGAACGAAAACTATGAGCAAATCGCAAACAGAGTTGAAAGCTACGGAGTTTTCACCGTTGCAAAGCCAATAACTCAGCTCTCATTTTATCATTCGGTAAAGCTTGTTGTTGCAACAAGAGAGAGAATGAGAGCGCTTGAAAATAAAAATATCAATCTGCAATCAAAAATGGATGAAATACGCCTTGTTAACAGGGCAAAATGGGTTTTAATCGAACGTCTGT
>CAYXVM010000247.1:0-2793 GCA_964468465.1 uncultured Clostridium sp. | reverse complement strand
GCAAACTTCATTTTTGCGAATGCAAAAACTTCATGTGCCGCAGGCACACTTCATTCTTCATTTCAAAAATCGGTCATAGGCGGAGCCTATCCTTAATTTGCGAGGCAAACTTTATTTTTGCGTAAAAACGGGCGACCACACAGGGTCGCCCCTACCTTCATGTGCCGCAGGCACACTTCATTCTTCATTTTTTCGGACGGGTCGCCCGTCCCGAATAATACCGGCATAAAGCGCCGCACTTGGCGTTTATAATAATTCAAAAAAAGAAAGGTGATATCTATGAAAAAAATATCGGCAATATTACTCATTCTGCTCATGCTCGTTTCGTTCGCCGCCTGCGGAGCAAGCTCAAAGAGCGACGGCTTTGCCGGCTCAGCGGTGAATGACAACTCTTTTTCTTTTACTTCCGACGAAATGGCAGGGGAATCAATCGACTTAAAGACTGAGGCTTCCGGCACGGGTGAAGTTAACACCGAAAACGAAAAAATCATCAAAACCGTTCGTCTCAACGTTCAGACCAAGGAGTATGACAAATATATTTCAGCCCTGAAAGCGAGCGTAACCTCGCTCGGCGGCTATGTTGAAAGCTCCGAGTCGAATATGGGATTTCATGAGGATTCAAACAGATATGCGAATTATGTTGTCCGCATTCCCGCCGAAAAGCTTGAAGAATTCATCACCTCGGCAGGAGAAAACGGAAAAATCACCAACAAAAGCGAAGAAATTCAGAATGTAACCCTTGAATATGTTGACCTTGAAAGCAGAATTGATTCTCTTAAAGCGGAGAAAGAGACTCTCACGGGCTTGCTCAAAAAGGCGGAATCGCTCGAAAATGTGCTTGCAATTCAGGAGAGGCTCTCCGAGGTCAATTATCAGATTGATTCCTACACCTCACAGCTCAATGTGCTCAAAAACCGTGTCAGCTTCAGCACCGTTACGCTGAACATCAATGAGGTTGAGCGTGTGAGCGAAAGCAAGCCGACTCTTTGGTCGGAAATCAAGGACGCTTTCTCCGACAATATCAAGGCGGTCGGCGAATGGCTCCGCAGCTTTGTGGTCGGCTTTGTCGGCGGACTTCCAATCATTATTCCGCTTGTCGCCGTTGCGATTGCCGTAATTCTGATTATCAGAAAAGCAGTTAAAAAGAGAAAAGCAAAGAGAAATATTCTCAAATAATCCGCATAACTGATTATTGCCGCTTCGGGGCTTCGGCTTCGGGCGGCTTTTTCTGTAAAATTTTTATATTATTACAATTCGGAAAATTGAATTGCCGTGATTTTGTTATCATATAATTTGGAATAATAGATTAAGTCGGCGGCAGTTCAGAATCCGCCCCGTAAAAGAAACGGAGAGAATATTTTGGCAAAAACTCTTGTCTTAACCGAAAAGCCGTCAGTTGCAAGGGATATCGCCCGTGTTCTGGGTTGCAAAAAGAACGGAAACGGCTGTATAATCGGCGATAAATATATTGTCACCTGGGCGCTCGGTCATCTTGTGACCCTTGCCGACCCCGAGGCTTACGATGCAAAATACAAAACCTGGCGCATGGAGGATCTGCCCATGCTCCCAAAGCGCATGAAGCTGGTTGTTATCGGTCAGACCTCGAAGCAGTTCAAGGCTGTCAGCTCTCTGCTCGGCAGCTCCGAGGTTGATAAAGTCGTTATCGCAACCGACGCAGGGCGTGAGGGAGAACTTGTTGCACGCTGGATTATTCAGAAAGCGAACTGCAAAAAGCCCATGCAAAGGCTTTGGATATCCTCGCAGACCGACAAGGCGATAAAAGAGGGCTTTGCCTCGTTGAAGCCCGCCTCTCAGTATGACAATCTCTACCGAAGCGCTCAATGCCGAGCCGAAGCGGATTGGCTTGTCGGGCTTAATGTCAGCCGTGCGCTGACCTGCAAGCACAACGCTCAGCTTTCCGCAGGCAGAGTTCAGACCCCGACCCTTGCGATGATCGTTCGCCGTGAGGAGGAAATTCTGAAATTCAGACCCAAGGATTTTTACGCCGTCAAAGCGGATTTCAACGGATTTTCCGCTCTGTATAAGGATTCAAAAGGGCAGGCAAGATTTTTTGACGAAGCCGCCGCAAAAGCGGTTGCCGAGAGCGTCAAGGGCAAGAGCGGAACGCTTTCCGAGGTCAAAAAGGTTTACCGTTTCAAAGCTCCCCCCGCCGCCTATGACCTGACGGAGCTTCAGCGTGACGCCAACAAAAAATACGGATATTCAGCCAAGCAGACGCTATCGCTCATGCAGAGCCTTTATGAAACTCACAAGCTTTTGACCTATCCGAGAACGGATTCAAGATATATAACAAAGGATGTTGCGGCAACCCTGCCCGAGAGGCTGAAAGCCATTGCGATAGGGCCTTACAAGGACGCCGCAAACGCCGTTCTGCGTTCAAAGCCCATACCGCTGAAATATATAGTTAACGATGCAAAGGTTACCGACCACCATGCAATTATTCCCACAGAGCAATATGTTGACCTCAACAAGCTTTCCCGTGAGGAGAGGCATATTTATGACCTTGTTGTCCGCCGCTTCATTGCGGTTCTGAGCGCACCGTTTGAGTATGACGAGGTTCAGGTCACCGTGACGGTGAACGGCAGGAAATTCTATGCCAAAGGTCAGTCTGTCAAATCGGCAGGCTGGAAAGCGCTCTATGATTCCTCGCTTGCCGATGACGAGGGCGATTCCGATGACCTTGCTTCTCAACAGTTACCGCCGCTGACTCAGGGAATGTCGGTAACGCCCAAGGGAATTCGCATTTGCTCGGGCAAAACCGCTCCGCCTGCA
>CAYXVM010000246.1:0-2802 GCA_964468465.1 uncultured Clostridium sp. | reverse complement strand
TAAAATGTCTTGACCGTTGCGGAGGCCTCAATCAGCGCAACGACGATTTCGACGTTGGATGCGGTCGGCGGTCTTTCAACAATAACGATTTCGCCGTCAAGAATTCCCGCTCTGAGCATACTTTCGCCCCTGACCTTGAGGGCGAAATATTCCTTATCCTGCGAGCCGGGAGCCGAAAACGGCAGATAGCCCTCAATTTCCTCAACGGCAAGAATCGGAGAACCTGCGGTGACCGTTCCGAGAACGGGAACATGGGTCACACTGTCGGACTGACCAACGATTTTGATGCATCTTTTGAGCATCGGGGGGCGCTCGATATAGCCCGCCGCTTCAAGTGCGTCAAGATTCGCCTGAACCGACGAGGTTGAGCGCAGACCGACGGCGGCGCCGATTTCACGAACGCTCGGCGTCATGTTGTTGTTCGCCGTTTCAAGAAGAAATTCATATATTTTTTGCTGAATCGGAGTTATCGGTTTCATAAAAATCCTCATTTCTTATTAAAAACTGTTGAAATCGAGCCGTCGGGGGCTGTTTTTAACGGAATATAACTGTTCCTGACGCTATTATAGCACAAATGTTCAGCAAATGCAAACATTTGTTTGAATTTTTTCAAAAATTTTTTCAGCCCGTTTTGACAGCTCAATTTTTGTTGAAAGTTTATCAATAAAATATTGCAAAATAACGGAAATGTTGTATAATGTTTATATATGCTTTGTATAGATAAAAAGAATAATACATTTTGAAAGGAAGATAACAATGGCAAAGAGCAGACTTATCGGCGAATACCCGGTTATCGGTATCCGCCCCATAATTGACGGCAGACGAGGACCTCTCAAGGTCAGAGAATCCCTTGAGGAGCAGACAATGAACATGGCGAAAACCGCAAAGGCTCTCTTTGAGGAGAATATCCGCTACTCAAACGGCGAGCCCGTTAAGGTTGTTATTTCAGACACGACCATCGGCAGAGTTGCCGAGGCTGCCGCTTGCGCCGCTCAGTTCAAAAAAGAGGGCGTTGACATCACCCTTTCCGTCACTCCCTGCTGGTGCTACGGCGCTGAAACAATGGATATGGATCCCAACACAATCAAGGGCGTTTGGGGCTTCAACGCAACCGAAAGACCCGGCGCAGTTTATCTTGCATCCGTTCTTGCGGCTCACGCTCAGAAGGGTCTGCCCGCATTCGGCATCTACGGCAGCGAGGTTCAGGAGGCTGACGACACAAGCGTTCCCGACGATGTTAAGGAAAAGCTTATCCGTTTTGCAAGAGCCGCCGTTGCAACCGCAACAATGAGAGGCAAATCATATCTTCAGATCGGTTCAATCTGCATGGGTATTGCAGGTTCATCTATTGACCCGAACTTCATTGAGGAATATCTCGGCATGAGAGTTGAATCCGTTGACGAGGTTGAGATTATCCGCCGAATGACCGAGGGCATTTATGACGAAGCTGAATATCAGAAAGCTCTCAAATGGACTAAGGAACGCTGCAAAGAGGGCTTCGACAAGAACCCCGAATTCGTCAGAAAGAGCGACGAGCAGAAAGAAAAGGATTGGGAATTCACCGTTAAGATGATGTGCATCATCAAAGACCTCATGAACGGCAACCCCAATCTTCCCGAGGGTAGAGAGGAAGAAACAGTCGGTCACAACGCAATTGCCGCCGGCTTCCAGGGTCAGAGACAGTGGACGGATTTCTATCCCAACGCCGACTTTGCAGAGGCTCTGCTCAACACCTCGTTTGATTGGAACGGCACAAGAGAGCCTTATATCCTTGCAACCGAAAACGATGTTCTCAACGGTCTCGGAATGCTGTTCATGAAGCTGCTCACCAACAGACCGCAGATGTTTGCCGATGTCCGTACATATTGGAGCGCAGATTCCGTTAAGAGAGTAACCGGCTATGACATTGAGGGCGTTGCAAAGGATGCAGGCGGATTTATCCACCTTATCAACTCCGGCGCATGCTGCCTTGACGCCTGCGGCGAGGTTAAGGACGAAAACGGCAACGGAATAATCAAGGAATGGTACAAAGTTACCGATGAAGATATCGACAAAATGCTCGAGGCAACCACATGGAATGCCGCAGATAACGGCTATTTCAGAGGCGGCGGATTCTCCTCACGCTTCCTGACCAGAGCGCAGATGCCCGCAACGATGATTCGTCTTAACATCGTTAAGGGTCTCGGCCCCGTGCTTCAGATTGCAGAGGGCTGGACTGTCAGCCTGCCCGACGAGGTTTCCGACATTCTCTGGAAGAGAACCGACTACACATGGCCCTGCACATGGTTCGCTCCGAGATGCGACGGCAAAGGCCCGTTCAAATCGGCTTATGACCTGATGAACAATTGGGGTGCAAATCACGGCGCAATCTCCTACGGCCATATCGGCGCAGATATCATCACAATGGCTTCAATGCTCAGAATTCCCGTTGCACTCCACAATGTTCCCGAGGAGAAAATCTTCCGTCCCGCATGCTGGGGCGCATTCGGAACAAAGGACCTTGAGGGCGCAGATTTCAGAGCCTGCTCCGCATACGGCCCGATGTATAAATAAGCTGTTGCCGAATATATTTCACAAAGTAATTTCAGACTGAACATCCCGGATTACAGCCCGGACTCCGAAAGGACTACGGCCGTAATCCGGGGTTTATTGTTTATGTGAAATGTTGAAAAATCGTTATTTTTCAACAGATTCGGCATGACAATCAGACGGCGGGAGTAAGCCCCCGCCGCTTTTAAAATATACATATTATTCGCCTGCGGCGAATCGGTTCGTCGGGGACGCCGAACCCTACGGATTTTC
>CAYXVM010000245.1:0-2810 GCA_964468465.1 uncultured Clostridium sp. | reverse complement strand
GAAAATATGCACGGCTTTCGGCAAAAACCGTAGGGTTCGGCGTCCCCGACGAACCGATTCGCCGAAGGCGAATAAAAAATAACGCATTTGGATGATGTGGGTATCGTCCGCTACAAATTATCAATTTAATAATAATCGTAGGGACAACCCTTGCGGTTGTCCGTGAAAAAACAACAAATCCCACGGAACGCCGAGGACGGCGTTCCCTACCGAAAACTATATAAATCAACAAATTTGTGTCAATGATAGACGGCGGGAGCAAGCCCCGCCATACCCTGAACCCTGCATAACGCATTATTTCTGAAGTACGAATAATATCCTATAATTTAAACGCCAAAAACTTGCCATTTTTAAAATAATAAGCTACAATGGAAATAATAAAATCGCTTTTTGCCCTGTGCTGAAAAATTTTTTCGTTTTTCTGTCACCTTTTTGGGCTTTGAAGCGTGTATATAGTGAAAGCTGTTAAAAGGGAGGCGAGGGATTGCCTTTGAATGCTCAAAAAATTCATCCCGATGCAGAGCGGGTTATAAATGAATACGGCGACAGCATTTACCGCCTTTGTTCGGTGATGCTGAAAAACACCTTTGACGCTCAGGACGCCGTTCAGGAATGCTTTTTGAAGTACATAACAAAAGCCCCGAATTTCAACGATTCGGAGCATGAAAAAGCGTGGCTGATAAAGGTTGCAGCTAACATCTGCAAGGATATGATGAGAAAACGCCGCAGGCTAAGCCCCGTCAGCCCCGATGAGATAAGAAACCTCGGCAAGAGCGAGGATAATGCGCAAATCCTCGGTCTGCTTGTTTTGCTCGAAGAAAAATATAGAATAGTAATTCATCTTCATTATGTTGAGGGCTACAAAACGGGCGAGCTTTCGGCCATGCTCGGCATATCCGAAGCGGCCGTCAAAAAAAGACTGCAAAGAGGCAGAGAGGCTCTGAGAGAAATATACGAAAAGGAGGCGGGATAATTGGATTTTGAAAAAATCAAGCCTGCGGTTGAGGATATTACCCTCTCCGAAGCTCAGAAGCAGGCAATAATTGCCGGATGTACCAAGGCAAAGAAAAAAAACCGTGCGCCGATTTATGCGGTTGCCGCCGCTGCGGCGATGCTTATCCTGGCGTTTTCTCCCGGATTTCTGTTCAGAGCAAGCAACAAGTCGGCTGATTCCGCCGGTAATATAGAAGAATACTGTGATTCCGTTGCCGAGAGCACCGCAACAAGTGATTTCAGGATTTTTGAAGCAGACGGCTATTCGGATATTTATTCCGTCATTCCTTCCGAATTTGTTTTGCTTGTAAACTATGATGAGTTTGCGGAATGGAGCGGCGAATGCACAGCCGAGGGCGGAATGGCGCTCATGCAGTTTGTACGGCGGTTTAATATTCCGAAAGAGGATTTTGAAGCGGCGAACGCCGAATATTCGGCACGGAATGTGAATGAAAATGCGAATGCCGATGTGGAGTCAGACAGTGATGATAAAGCCGAACAACCTGCCGAAAGCATCAATGCCGAGCTGATTTATTCGTTCGACAAAGAAAAAATTGATGAATATTATAAAAATAAATGAATTGCAGATGGCTTGACAAAGGAGTAGGGGCGACCCTGCGTGGTCGCCCGCTTTTCGCTCCGCAAAAAAACAGGCCGATCTGATAACCGGCCTGTATGAACAGTATTAAATTGAGGCGAACGATTATTCAATAATCGTGTAGCCGTAACCCTTTGCGGTATCGCTTGAATATTCGTCATAAAGGGTTGCAAAGTCGGCTTCTCTGAGCATCTTGACTTTATAGACTATCATTCTTGCCTTGTCATCGTGTTTAACCTGCTTTTCATTATCCGTGTCGGGATAACCTCTGTAGGTTTTGTAGGACGACATGCTGTCAAAGAATCTGTAAACCATGCAGTAGTCAAGATTGCCCTTTTTATCCATAATGAAAGCCTGGCATTCCGTGCCGTATGAAGTGGACGATTTAACAACAAGCTTCTTGTTCTTTTCCGTCTTTCCGACTTCGTCGATATTTTCCTCAACGCCCTCGCTGTAAGCAACCTCAACGCTCTGCGACTCGGCGATACGCTGCGATTCAGCGTTTGAGAGTGATTCTCTCAGCTCGTCATCGGAGAGCTCCTTGTGAACCTTGCAGGCGGAAAGCGAAAGAAGAATTGCGATTATCGCCGCTATGGCTGCTGCTTTTTTCATATATTATTCCTCCATATTATTCTTTATATATATTACTGACACGAATTGAATAAAATGTCAAGAGCTTTCAGGAAATTTAACAATTTTGCAATCTGAATGCAATACGAATGACGGAATAATTCAATCGCCGATGGTTTCTGTTGTTTTCGTTATGTAGGGGACGATGTCCACATTGTCACATTGAATTACAAGCAAATGTGCTGATTTGATTGCCAATCCTCAGACTCCATGCGCCAGCTCCTTTGCCAAAGGAGCCTATACCGTCAGCCGTGGTTTTGCAGACAGCTTACTATTAAGATTAAGCTTCCGCCTTGGGCTCCTTAGAAAAGGAGCTGCCCGTAGGGCTGAGGATTGATAAGCATGCTGACAGATGAATTATATGTATCATCACAAGGCTCAGTAGGGAACGCCGTCCTCGGCGTTCCGTGAAATTTGAAGTGTTTTCACGGACAACCGCAAGGGCTGTCCCTACGATTTTATTTCTCAATTTGTAGCGGACGATGCCCACATCGTCCCAATTGAATATATTTCATTATTCGCCTGTATTAAATTGGTTCGTCGGGGACGCCGAACCCTACGGTTTTTGCCGAAAGCCGTGCATATTTTC
>CAYXVM010000244.1:0-2815 GCA_964468465.1 uncultured Clostridium sp. | reverse complement strand
TCCGCAACCCCCACGGGTCCCATGCACATGGGCAACGCAAGAGGCGGTGCTCTCGGCGACTGCCTTGCGGCGGTTATGGACTTTGCGGGCTACGATGTCAGCCGTGAATTCTATGTTAATGATGCGGGCAATCAGATTGACAAATTCGGCCTTTCGCTGGATATCAGATATCAGCAGATTTTCAAGGGCGAAAACGCCGTTGAACTGCCCGAGGACAGCTATCACGGCGAGGATATTATCGACAGAGCAAAGGAATTTGCGGAAATCAACGGCGATAAATATCTGAACGCCCCCGAAAGCGAGCGCAGAAAAGCTCTTGTTGACTACGCCCTGCCCCGCAACATTGCCGCAATGAAAGAAAATCTCACAAAATACCGCATTGAATATGACACATGGTTCCTTGAAAGCACGCTTCACAATGACGGCGAGCTTACCGAGACCATTGAAATAATGAAAAACAAAGGGCTGACCTACGAAAAGGACGGCGCACTTTGGTATAAAAACAAGGAAGTTCTCGGCGCAAGGCTTGCAAACGAGGGCAAGACCCCTGAGGAAATCGAGCGCCTTGAACTCAAAGACGAGGTTCTTATCAGAACCAACGGCAACCCGACCTATTTCGCCGCCGACATCGCCTACCACCGCAACAAGCTCCAGAAGAGAGGCTTTGAAAAGGCTATCGATGTTTGGGGTGCAGACCATCACGGCCATGTTGCAAGAATGAAAGGCGCTCTTGACGCAATCGGTTGCAGCGGCGATGACCTTGACATCATTCTCATGCAGCTTGTGCGCCTGACCCGTGACGGCGAGGTTGTCCGCATGAGCAAGCGTTCGGGCAAGGCAATCACGCTTGTTGATTTGCTTGAAGAAATCCCCATTGACGCAGTACGCTTCCTGTTCAACATGAGAGAGCCGGGTTCACAGATGGAATTTGACCTTGACCTTGCCGTTGAGCAAAGCTCACAGAACCCCGTTTATTACTGCCAGTATGCCCACGCAAGAATTTGCAGTATTCTCAAAAAGCTTGCCTCCGAGGGCAAAACGCCGAGAGAATGCACCGTTCCCGAGCTTGCTCTGCTCAAAGAGCCTGAGGAAAAAGAGCTTATCAGGCATCTTGCGTCGCTGACAGACGAAATAATCGCTTCTGCAAGGAATTATGACCCCGCAAAGATAACGCGCTATGCCGTTGACCTTGCAACGCTGTTCCACAAGTTCTACAACGCCTGCCGTGTTAACTGCGAGGACGAAGCCCTCATGCAGGCAAGACTAAGCCTCTGCCTGTGCGTAAAGAGCGTTATGCACAATGTCCTTTCGATGTTCAAAATAACCGTTCCGGAAAGTATGTAATAATTCTCAAGAATCAAGTGGTTGTCGCTGTGCTTTTTCTTTTTGCGACAGCCACTTTTTATACAGCTATCTTCTCAAAAGCAAATATTGTTAAAAAGGATGTGTATTAACTGTTATGAGTGAAAAAGATAAGAAAAAAATATCTCAAGAAGATATAATGTCTATGCTTGATTCATGTTATGAAAAATGCCTTAATGGTATTCCGAAAATCAGTCCAAGCGTTGAAGATATGGCTAATGACTACCTGCAAAAGAATAGGACAAAAGAAGAAGCATGCAAAGCAATGATTAAAAATCAAATTGTCAAATGTACAACATCGGGTTTTGTAACCGGATTCGGCGGCATTATAACAATGCCGGTTTCCTTACCCGCAAACATTGGAAGCGTTCTTTATGTTCAAATGAGAATGATTGCTTGTACCGCATATATGGCAGGATTTGAATTAAATAGTGACCAAACTCAAACATTTGTATACGCTTGCCTTGCTGGGGTTGCCGTAAATGAATTAATTAAGCAAGCCGGAATTAAATTTGGGGTTAAATTTGCAAACGGACTCATTAAAAAAATACCAGGAAAGGTATTAACAAAAATAAACCAAAAAGTTGGTTTCAGGTTAATAACCAAGTTCGGAACAAAAGGCATATTAAATATGGGAAAACTCCTTCCTGGTGTTGGTGCTGTAATCAGTGGAGGTTTAGACTTTACAGAAACAAAAATAATTGCAGACCGTGCCTACAAATGGTTTTTTGAAGGAGATTTTGAGAATAATAAAAGCCATATCAAAGAAGAACCTATCGTTGTTGAAGTTGATGCAGTTGATTTTGAAGAAACATTATAAAAACGAAGCGATGCCGGTAGGGGCGACCCTGTGTGGTCGCCCGTTTTGTTTTCAAAAATGAAGTTTGCTTCGCAAATTATGAATAGGCTTCGCCTATGACCGATTTTTAATTGCTCCGCAAAATCTGACCGTATTTTTAGCCTTCCTCTTGAGGAAGGTGGCACGGCGTAAGCCGTGACGGAAGGAGTAAAAAGAAGATTTCATGTTTTTTGTTGCTCCGCAATAGCTGATTTTAACTCCCTCAGGCGCTATGCGCCAGCTCCCTCAAAGATGGAGCCCAAACAGATAATTGCAGTTTTTCTAGTGAAAAGTGAAGATGTAAAATGTAAGAGGTAACAGGTACACGGTAGGGCGGGGGCTTGCTCCCGCCGTTTATCATTTACGCAAATTTGTTGATATATATGGATTTTCCGTAGGGAACGCCGTCCTCGGCGTTCCGTGGGATTTAATATGTTTTAACGGACAGCCGCAAGGGCTGTCCCTACGGATTTTATTTTTCAATTTGTAGTGGACGATGCCCACATCGTCCATTCGCTATTCTCCGTCCCGCATAAACAAAACCGTTTTTTCGGAACGCTGAGGACAGCGTTCCCTACGACAGATTTGCGTTTATATCAGGCGTTTTCAGGCGGG
>CAYXVM010000243.1:0-2838 GCA_964468465.1 uncultured Clostridium sp. | reverse complement strand
GGCTGAGGATTGGCAAGGTGCGAATAAAATGAATTGTTATTGTTTTTCGGAACGCAGGGGACGGCGTTCCCTACGATGGAATTATGTTGATATAGGTCATTTTCAGGCGGGCGAACTTAATTGTTTTATGTGCCGTCCTCGGCGTTACGTGGGATTTGTTGTTTTTCACGGACAACCGCAAGGGTTGTCCCTACGATTTGTTTTCATTATGTAGGGGACGATGCCCACATCGTCCCAAAGTCATATATGTCATTATTCGCCGTTGGCGAATCGGTTCGTCGGGGACGCCGAACCCTACGGATTTATCGTTAATTTGTGCTTTTTCGGGCGGCAACCGTAGGGGACGGGTCGCCCGTCCCGCATAAAAGCCAAGCCGTTTTGCTGTTTTCCCGGAACTCTGAGGACAGCGTTCCCTACGATGGAATTATGTTGATATAGGTCATTTTCAGGCGGGCGACCACGCAGGGTCGCCCCTACCTTCATGTGCCGCAGGCACGCTTCATTCTTCATTTCAAAAAATCGGTCATAGGCGGAGCCTATCCTTAATTTGCGAAGCAAGCTTCATTTTTGCGACAGCAAAAACTTCATGTGCCGCAGGCACACTTCATTTCTTCATTTTATAAGGGTCGCCCCTACCGTGTTGCCGATGATTTTTGATGCTTAATCGGAACTCTGAGGACAGCGTTCCCTACGAAGATTCAATTGTTTAACATGGTTTATATTTGAAATATAACTTTCCAATCCTCAGGCGCTATGCGCCAGCTCCTTTGCCAAAGGAGCCTATACCGACAGCCACATTTTTGCAGGAGGTTTATTGCTTAGATTAAATTTCCGTCTTGGGCTCCTTAGAAAAGGAGCTGCCCGTAGGGCTGAGGATTGATTTATTTTTGTTTAACGATTCTGATGTTAAACGGCGGGAGCAAGGCCCCGCCCTACCCGTTCAGGTAAAGAAAAAGCCGAGGCTTTTTGAGCCTCGGATTTTTCTCGTATAAAACGGGGGGGGACAAAAGATGGTAGTGGTCAAATTATTTGGAAGCCTGTTTGGAATACTTTTTGAGATAAATAACTCTCATAAGCAGAGCCTCAACAGGATTGATTGCCTTTGCCTTGCCGAAAACCTTGGTTGTCAGCAGGGTAAGGCAGCTTTTGCTCATAATCATATCGACCGCCTGAGCGTCGCCCTCAACGGAGCCGCAACAAAGTGCGCCTTTGTCCTTAATCAGGACGGCATTTTTGCCCTTGATAGCCTTGGCGCATTTCTCGGGCGATGCAACCTTGATTCTGGTTCCGCAGATCTGAGCAAAATCATCAAGCAGAGGCTTCATGGTCTTATTGAGCCTTGAAACGGCAACAACCTCGCTTGAAGTGTTGTGAATTATATAGTTGAAAGAGGGGCAGGCAAGATAAATGTCTCTGTGAGCCTTTGCGATGTCATCAAGAGCATTTTCAGCCGCTCCGCTGTTGAGATCCATTGAAACCTCGGAGCCGTCAGCCTTATTTTTGAAGACTATTTCTCCGTTGTCTCTATCGCATTTACTATTATACAGCAATGCTTCATCAATTTCAACAGTTTTTTTAGAATTTGTGAGCTTATCGGCAATTTCTGAACAGAATCCGTCAAGGTTGTCTGATTTTATTCCGAGCTTGCTTTTCGCAGATTCAAGAATATAATCCGTTGAAACCTTTTCGAGCGAATTTGCAACCTGAAATGCCTCTTCGCTGTCTTTGCCGAAGCAAAGCGCACCGTGGTGAGCCATGATAACGGCTTTTGACGGGCTGAGTCTGAGTGCCTTTGTTACGCCCTTTTTCAGCTTCTTCGTGCCGGGCAGGCCGTAAGAGCCGAGAAAGATTTTGCTGCCGATAAGCTTTTCTGCTTCGCCCGTAACCTTTTCAATTCCGCTTGAAAGCGCACTTATTGCGGAAGCAACCTTCTGATGGGTGTGAATAACAAAGTTCGCTTCGGGATATTCCTTATAAACCTCGGCATGAATGCCTTTCTCCGAGGAGGGCTTGACATTGCCGCCCCACTCAAGAGTGTTGATTGCAACCTCAACGATATCGTCGGGAGTCAGGCCGATATAAGGCTTGCCGCTCGGAGTGATAACAAAAGTTTTGTCGTCAACACGGCAGCTGACATTGCCCCATGTTCTTGCGATAAGCCCTGTCTCAACCAATCTTTCGCCGGCTTCAATAACTAGCTTTTTTGCAGTTAAAACATCCATATTCATCAACCCTTAATCTTATTTCTCAAGGCAGACAACATGGTCGAATACTCTGTCAAATGCAGCAAGAGCCTCGTCGATCATTTCGGGAGTATAAGCTGCGCTTGTGTAGAGACGGCTGCCTGCAAGAGTTACAAGGCCTTCTGCCATGTAAGCTGCGCCCATGTGGGTCATTTCTTTCTTTCTTGCCGAGGTCTCGTTGAGAACCTTGGGAATGCCCCACGGCTTGCTCCAATTGATTGAGAAGTGCATTGTGCCGACGGTTTCAAGATGGCAGATTGAGCCCTGGTTGAATGCAACGAAGGGAAGGTTGTGCTTCTTGATGAGCTCCTGAAGACCTGCGGTGATTCTGTCGCCCATCTGAGCTGCCTTGTAGCAAGCGTCTGCTTTTTCCATTTCTTCAAGCATTGTGTAACCTGCAACGCAGCTGAGGGGGTTAGCAGTCATTGTGCCGCCGCAGAAAGCTTTCTTAATCTTCTTGCCGGTGTCGTCAAGGCCTGCGCCGAGATACTTCATGTATTCTCTCTTGCCGCCGAGTCCGCCTGCTCCGGGGTATCCACCTGCGATAACCTTGCCGAATACGGTCAGGTCGGGCGAAACGCCGAAGTAGCCCTGT
>CAYXVM010000242.1:0-2853 GCA_964468465.1 uncultured Clostridium sp. | reverse complement strand
CTCAGGCGCTCTTTGCGGCCTTGCAGGATTTCTTCTTGTTGCCGGCACTAACCACACCATTTCAAAAGACCTTGCAGGTGGAAACGGCTTCACGGCAATAATGGTTTCATGGCTTGCAAAATTCAATCCGATTGTAATGGTTCTCACATCGTTCCTGATTGCGTTTCTTCAAAGAGGAGCGGGCGAAATTGCAACCAACTTCAATCTTAACACAAGCATTGCAGATATCCTTACGGGTATAATAATCTTCTTTATTATCGGCAGTGAGTTCTTCCTCAATTACCAGATTAAAACTACAAAGTCAAAAAAGGAGGATAAATAATAATGATTGCAACAATAGCTTCATTTATTACGGCTGCGATTATTCAGGGCATCCCCCTTCTTTATGGCTCGGTTGGTGAGATTATCACCGAAAAATCAGGTAACCTCAATCTCGGTATTCCGGGAATCATGTATGTCGGCGGTATTTCAGGCATTATCGGCGGTTATATTTATGAGCACAGCGTTGAAACAACCAACCCGATACTCTGCATTATTATTTCGCTTTGTGCGTCATTGATAGGCTCGGCTCTTATGTCTCTCATTTACGCATTTCTTACCCAGACACTCAAAGCAAATCAGAATGTTACCGGCCTTGCGCTGACGACCTTCGGCGTCGGAATCGGTAACTTCTTCGGCGGCTCTTTGCTAAAGCTTTTCAATGAAACCGGCTCGATTTCACTTCTCGCAACAGGCAGAGCATATAAAGCTGCTCTCCCCTTTGCATCAAAGCTCGGGCTTTTCGGCGAAACATTTCTCTCGTTCGGTTTTCTTGCATATCTGGCAATTATAATCGCAATCATCACATCCTATATTCTTAACAAGACAAGAGTAGGCCTTAACCTCAGAGCTATCGGCGAAAACCCCGCAACGGCAGATGCCGCTGGAATAAACGTTACAAGATACAAATATCTTTCAACCGTTATCGGAGGCATGATTGCAGGTCTCGGCGGTCTTTACTTCGTAATGGATTACACGGCAGGCGCATGGACAAATAACGGCTTCGGCGACAGAGGCTGGCTTGCAATAGCAATTGTAATATTCGCTCTCTGGAAACCGAAATCGGCAATTTTCAGTTCATTTATTTTCGGCGGTCTTTACATTATCTGCGTGTATATTCCCGGGCTTTCATCAAGCGCAAAAGAGCTGATTAAAATGCTTCCTTACCTTGTTACGATTCTTGTTCTTATTTTCATCAGCGCAAGAAACAAGAAGGAGCATCAGCCGCCGCAGAGCCTTGGCCTGACCTACTTCAGAGAAGAACGGTAAACCAAAACAAATTTCACATTTACAAAATCAGGCTTGTGTCGGGTTATCCGATACAAGCCTTGGCTTTTTGATACGGTATAATCATTCAATAAATCGGATTTTGGCTGAGTAAATTATTCACCTCATCAGTCACTTCGTGACAGCTTTCTCGGCTTCCGCCTCGGTCGGTGCTTCTGAGCTTTCGCTCAGAGGTTGCCACAGGCAACCCGCACCCTCAAGGGGAAGCCTTTATCTGCCTTCTCCTTGAGGAGAAGGTGCCGAGGAACGAGGCGGATGAGGTGTCAAACCAAATTCCAATTTGTAGCGGACGATGCCCACATCGTCCAAAAAGGATTTTTCATAATTCGCCTGTGGCGAATTGGTTCGTCGGGGACGCCGAACCCTACGGATTTATTGCGAA
The DNA here is from genome assembly GCA_964468465.1 of uncultured Clostridium sp. GTDB lineage: Bacteria > Bacillota > Clostridia > Oscillospirales > Acutalibacteraceae > CAG-177. The sequence goes on along the minus strand of CAYXVM010000242.1, from coordinate 1,145 downwards.
TTTGTGCGTTTTCAGGCGGCAACCGTAGGGGACGGGTCACCCGTTCCGAATAAAACAGAGCCGTGTTTTTTATTATTCCCGGAACGCCGAGGGCGGCGTTCCCTACTGAAAAATCGTTATATATCAACAACCTTGCGTAAATTATAAATGACGGGAGAACGCAGTTCTCCCCCTACGGTGTTACAAATGATTTCTGCTGTTTTCTCGGAACGCTGAGGACAGCGTTCCCTACAAGGGTTTTTTGCTGATATCGGGTGCTTTCAAACAGGCGAACGCAGTTCGCACCTACCGTTTTGCCGATGATTTATGCGGTTTCTTTGAAAAAACTGCAATTATCTGTTTGAGCTCCTTTGGCAAAGGAGCTGCCCGTAGGACTGAGGATTGGTAAGGTACGGATAAATAATAATTATTATTGATTTTCGAAACGCTGAGGACAGCGTTCCCTACGAAATAATCGTTATTTTTCAACGGACTCGGCATGACAAGCAGACGGCATGAGTAAGCCCCCGGCAGAAATCTGCCGAGGGCTTGTTTGAATGATTAATGTATATCAAACCACTCGTGGAAGTGTAAAGCTAATGTCGGGAAAAGAACATTGACAACAGCATTTCCGAAAACGAGATATACAAAGGTTTTTGTAACATTGCGGAAAAAGCTGTTTACTCTGCCGAGGGCATCGCAGGATTCGCAGTTTTCTCCGTCATCCGAATGCGGGAAATATTTGTGACAGCCTGCCGTTCCTTTAACAAATCTGTATTCCTCTTCGCCGCAGGCAGAGCATCTTTTGACCTGCTCTTCCTCGGTGAAGAAGCCTGCCGCTTTATAGGTTGACCATTCGCTCCATACATGGCTTACGCCGTCAGCATAAGCCAGAACCGTTCCGCAGACCACGCACACCTGATCGGTCACGCAGGTTCTTTCAATGCCCGGAGTGTGCCCGAGAGCTTCAATCGGTTCGCTCTCGATTGTCTTTCCGCAACGGGTGCAAATTTTAATCTGCTGACCTTCGGTAATGCAAGTCGGCTCAACAGTCGTTACCCAAATTCCATCAGTGTGTCCGAGAGCGGGAATTGCTTCGGATTCAAGTGCACCGCCGCAAACGGTGCAGGATTTAACCTTTTCGCCGTAACGCTCACAGTCGGGAG
>CAYXVM010000241.1:0-2872 GCA_964468465.1 uncultured Clostridium sp. | reverse complement strand
CGCACTTCTTGCAGATGCCCTCTTCGCCTGCGATAAGGGGAATGCCTGCGGGCTCGGCAATGTTGTTGATGGTTTCGCCGAAGTCTGCAACCTTGTTATCGGTGGGGGAATAAAGAACATCGCACTCTGCAACAGCCTTTGTGGTTACTGCGGCGATATCGTTTGAATCTGCGAAGGAATAATCCTTAACTTCAATGCCTTTAGCGGTGAGCTCTTTTGTTACAACTTCAACCTGATACTTTGAGTTTGCTTCGCCCGAGCAGTAGATAATGCCGACTGTCTTTGCATCGGGGAACAGCTCAAGAATCATAGCTGCCTGCTGGTCAAGGGGAGCAAGGTCTGAAGTGCCGGTAACATTGAAGCCGGTCTTGCCCGTCCAATTTGCTGCGGGGATATCAAGAGCGGTGGGATAGTCGGTGATTGAGGTTGCAACGATGGGGATATCAGCCGTTGCGCTTGCCGCTGCGCTGAGAGCGGGAGAAGCGTTAGCCATGATGAGGTCAACGCCGTTTGAAACAAACTGCTGAGCCATGGTAGCGCATGTTGCGGGTTCGCCTGCGGCGTTCTGAACATTGATGTTAACCTTGTCGCCGAGCTTTTCGGTGAGAGCGGCTTTGAAGCCCTCTGTTGCGGCGTCAAGAGCGATATGCTGAGTGAGCTGGATTACGCCGACCTGATATACCTTGCCGGAATCTGCGCCGGGAGCGGCTGTGGTTGTGTCGCCCTCGGTCTTGCCCGAGCAGGAAGCGAACGCCGTGCAGACAAGTGCAAGGCACATGAGAACGGATAAAACTTTAACAAATTTTTTCATGGTTTTTCCTCCTTGAATTGTTCAGCGCTTTAAACCTTTAAATCGCTGATTGGCTAACATAATTTTAGTACAATCATTCAGAAAAGTCAATAGAAAATTTTGTAAAATGTAAAAAATTGTCTGCAATTGCTGAAAAATCAAATTCGCACCCCGTTCATCAAAGGTTTACTTGATTTTTTCCGTGCGGTGTGATAGAATTATCAGCATGAAAGTTATTATTAAAAAATCAATAAAATCTGCGCTTGCGCTGATGCTTTCGGCGTCGGTTCTCATAAGCCTTGCGGCTTGCTCACGGGGCGGCGAAAAAACGCCCTCCGATACGGCTGAAACAACCTCAAATGTTGTGAGGGTGACCTTCCCCGAGGGCTCAACTGTCTCTCAGATTGCCGCTCTGCTCGAAGAAAACGGAGTTTGCTCCGCCGCCGATTTCATGGCCGCCTCAAACGACCCGCAAAGCCTTGAGGGCTTTTCGTTTGAGATTCCTGACCCCGAAAACAGAGCGTTTCTGCTTGAAGGCTATCTTTTCCCCGATACATATGATTTTTACAGAAACGAAAATCCGTCATCGGTCATAAAAAGATTCCTCAAAAACTCCGAGGCGAAGCTTGATTCCGATATTCTTGCCCGATGCTCGGAAATGGGCTATTCTCTCGATGAAATTCTGACTCTTGCGTCAATCATTCAGGAGGAAGCGGGCAATCCCGCCGAAATGGGAACGGTTTCATCTGTTCTGCATAACAGGCTTGAAAGCGACTCATTCCCGAAGCTTCAATGCGACGCCGCAACCTTTTATCTCAGAGATTATGTCAAGCCCTATGTTGATGAGGAGCGGTATGAGCAGTTAAAGGAGCTTTATAACACCTACAACTGCGAGGGGCTCCCCGCAGGGCCGATAACCAACAGCGGCATTGAAGCAATCAGGGCGGCTCTTTATCCCGAGGATACGGATTATTACTTCTTCATCACCGACGGCGAGGGAGTTTATCATTACGCCGAAACCTTTGCGGAACACCGTGAAAACTGCGAAAATGCGGGTCTATGATTAAAACAATGCAAATAATTCCAACAAAGAAAGGATTTTTAAAATGAAAAAAATAATTGCAATTATTCTTGCGGCGGCCGCAATTCTGACAGTTTTTTGCTCCTGCGGCAAAAAAGAATCCGAACCCGTAACTACAGGCGAATACACCTATGTCGTTCTTGAAGACAACACGGCGAAAATAACAAAATACAACTCGGCAGAGGAAATCGTCACTCTCGACATTCCCTCCTCGATTGACGATTACACCGTCAGCATTATCGGCTCCGAGGCTTTTGCGGGTGTCAGCACGATTAAGGTTGTCAATTTCCCCGAAACGCTTGTTAAGATTGAGCCAAACGCTTTCACGGGCAGTTCAATCAAAAAGGCTTTTCTTCACAAATCCCGTCAGCTCACGGAAATCGGCGAGCTTGCTTTTTCTGAATGCCACAATCTCGTTCAAGTTGACTTGCCTTCAAGTCTAACAACCCTCGGCGACAAGGCTTTTTATTATTGCGACAGCCTGAAGGTTGCAACTTTCAGAGGAGACACTCCGAATATTCCCGCTCTTGCATTTGACGCCTGCAAAGATTTTAAGATTTACACCAAGGAAAGCTGTCAGAATGTTATTGATTTTGCAAAAACATATAATATTGAAACCGTTATTTCGGGAAAATAAATTAATCGAAAAATAATTTCAGCCGTTGCCTCATATTCTTCAATGAGGTGACGGCTTTGTTTTTTGAAATCAATTCTGCAATAAGCTCCTTTGTCTGGGGGACGCCGATGCTTGCGGTCTTTCTCGGAACGGGGCTTTATCTTTCCGCAAGGTCGGGATTTTTTCAGATTTTCGGGGTTCACAAGTGGTTCAAAGCAACGGTTATTTCCGCTTTCAAAAACCGAAAACTGTCAAAAGAAGCTTCAGACGGCTCAATTTCTCAGCTCGGTGCGCTGACCTCGGCTCTTGCCGCATGCCTAGGCACGGGCAACATCGTCGGCGTTGCAACCGCTATCTGTTCGGGCGGCCCCGGTGCGGTCTTTTG
>CAYXVM010000240.1:0-2909 GCA_964468465.1 uncultured Clostridium sp. | reverse complement strand
ATGATTTTATCCACAGATATCAAAATTATATTATTAATTAAGCGTTTTGAAAAGCCCTAATTTTAAAAAAATGCGTTTTTTCTTAATTTTTTTGTAATTATTAAGTTCTATATTGTTTCAGAGGAATTAATTCGACAGTCAATCTCTTTTCATTAATAGTATGGCTGAATTCCGGCGGTCTATATTCAGCAAATAATAGAGATGATTTAAGCAATTTCAACAAACAGCTTTTACATGCGAAAAAAGAAAAAATTTGGTAAAAATTAATAAAAAAGCGTTGGAATTCACAATAAATTCAAAAAAATATTTAAAAAAACCGATTATTTCTATTGCAAAATGCTCGCTTATTGTGTAAAATGTATATATCCCAATGGTCATTTTGTATAAAATCACTTTGAATTCAAAACAAATCAAGTTGAGGGGTAATCATTATGTCTAACAGAATCTTTCAAGGCCTTGTTCACCAGATGCGTGATGCAGTCGGCAGAACTCTGGGCGTGATTGACGAGACGGGAACAATAATCGCTTGCAGTGAGCTGAGCAAGATCGGCGAGGTCATTTCGACCGCTTCTGAGGTTTTTGCGGATAATGAGCTTCACTACATAAACGGTTATACTTTCTGCAACTTCGGCTCTCACATTCAGACCGAATATGCGGCATTTGTTGAAGGAACGGACGAGCTTGCAGGCAGGTTCGCCTCGATTTGCTGCGTCTCTCTTGAGAACCTTAAACAGTATTACGAAGAAAAGTTTGACCGTGGCAACTTTATCAAGAATGTTATCCTTGATAATATTCTGCCCGGAGATATCTACCTTAAATCAAGGGAGCTTCGTTTTAATACGGAGGCAACGAGAGTGGTTCTTCTCATCAGAATAACCGACCACAACGACGCTTCGGCTTTTGACGCAGTTCAGAATCTTTTCCCCGACAAGACCAAGGATTTTGTTATCAACATTAATGAGAAAGATATCGTTATTGTTAAGGAAGTTAAAAACAATATCGAGACAAAGGATCTCGAAAAGCTTGCACGCTCAATTTCCGATTCTCTGAGCACCGAGCTTTATACTCATGTTCTCGTCGGCATCGGCACTACCGTTGAGGGCATCAAGAATCTTGCCCGTTCCTTCAAGGAGGCTCAGATTGCCCTTGAAGTCGGCAAGGTGTTTGACACGGAGAAAACCATTGTCAGCTACGATAATCTCGGCATAGCCCGTCTTATTTATCAGCTTCCCACAACTCTTTGCGATATGTTCCTGAAAGAGGTATTCAAGAGAGGCTCAATCGAAAGCCTTGACCATGAAACCCTGTTCACCATTCAGAAGTTCTTCGAGAATAACCTCAATGTATCCGAAACTTCAAGAAAGCTCTTTGTTCACAGAAATACGCTCGTCTACAGGCTCGAAAAGATTAAAAAGCTCACGGGTCTTGATCTGAGAGAGTTTGACGACGCAATTGTGTTCAAGGTTGCTCTTATGGTCAAAAAGTACCTTGATGCAAAGCCCGTTAAATATTAATGCTTTCATCACTGCGGTCATTGTTCGATATCAAATTGCTTTTTAAGGATATGATACTTTGATTCAGTTCACCAACGTTTCAAAAAAATACGAAAACGGCACTCACGCTCTTAAAGATATCAACCTTACCATCGAAAAGGGCGAGTTTGTTTTCGTTGTCGGTTCCTCGGGCGCCGGCAAAAGCACCTTTCTCAAGCTTATGATGCGAGAGGAAGTGCCGTCAACGGGCACGATAGTCGTTGACGATATTGACCTGACTAAAATCAAAAAGCGTGATATCCCGAAATTCCGCCGCAGGCTCGGCATAGTTTTTCAGGATTTCAGGCTTATTCCCAATATGACTGTTTTCGATAATGTTGCTTTTGCGATGCGTGTTATCGGAACAAAAGAAAAAAAGATTCGCCGCAGAGTTCCCTATGTTCTCAGCCTTATGGGTCTTAACGAAAAGGCAAGGAACTATCCTCAGGAGCTTTCGGGCGGCGAGCAGCAGAGAGTTGCTCTTGCAAGGGCGCTTGCCAACAACGCTGAGATAATCATTGCGGACGAGCCCACCGGCAATGTTGACCCGCAGATGAGCTACGAAATCGTTGACCTGCTCATGCGCCTTAACGAAGCGGGAACGACCGTTATTATGGTTACTCACGAGCACAGCCTTGTCCGCTGCTTTGACAAGCGAGTTATCATTCTTGACAAGGGCTCGGTTGTTTCAGACGGCGGTTCACTAATCAGAGAAGCGGCAACCTCTCATATTAATGCTGCAAGCGAAATTTCAAATGAATATGTCGTTCCTCCCGAAGAGGATTATTCAGCCTATGCGCAGGAGCAGCCTGCGCCGCAGGATGAAGAAATCGTTATTGATATTAAGGAAGAATTTTCCGTGACGGGAGGGGAGAACTGATGGGTAATATCAGATATCTGACCAAGGAGGGCTTTCGCAATCTGAAGGTCAACAGGCTGATGTCGGTTGCATCGGTAACCGTTTTGTTCAGCTGTCTCATGCTGATAGGTATTGCATTTATGATTCTCGTCAATATCGAAGCGTTTATCACGGGCATTGAATCCGAAAATGTTATCATGGTTTACGCCGATCAGGATTTAGACACGGTTGACTATGACTATATCAAGCTCGGCAATGATCTGAGGTCGCTTGACAATATCGCTTCAGTTGAGAGCATCAACAAAGACTCTGCCTATCAGGAAATCCTTGCCGATATGGACGACGGGCTGAGAAATTACCTCAGCGGTCTTGACGAAAATCCGCTTCCAAATGCTTACAGAGTTACCGTCAGCGACATGGCGGGATTTGACGGCGTTGTTAACGAAATCAAAAAGCTTAGCGGAATTCAGAGAGTTTATGAAAACAGCACTCTTGCCAGACAGCTTGAGCAGGTCAGA
>CAYXVM010000239.1:0-2912 GCA_964468465.1 uncultured Clostridium sp. | reverse complement strand
AAAACCTCGGTTGATAAATTCAGAAATCCCGAAACGGTTGTTTTCAGCGTTCCCGCCGTTCTTGTGCTCGTTTTTTCGATTCTCGCAAAGCTCTGGCTTGCATTCTTCAACCGCAGAATCGGCAAAATGATTAATTCAGTTGCCGTTAACGCAGTTGTTACCGACAGCCTCGGCGATATCGCCGCAACAAGCTGCTCGCTTATCGCTCTTGTCTGCTCGAAATTCACCGATTGGCCGATAGATGCCGTCATGGGCATTGTCGTTGCGCTTGTCATCATCTATGCGGGTATTGATATAATCAGAGGAACAATGGGTCCCCTGCTCGGCGAACCGCCCGAAAAAGAAACCGTTGACCGGCTCGAAGAGCTTGTTATGTCATATGACGGAATTGTCGGAATCCACGATCTTGTGCTTCACAGCTACGGCCATTCAAAGGTCTACGGCTCTCTGCACGCCGAGGTTCCCGCCGATGTTGACATTCTTCACAGCCACGACACAATCGACCTTATCGAGCGTGAAATAAAGCGTCAGCTCGGAATCGAAATATCAATACATATGGACCCAATCATCAACGACGAACGCACCCACGAGCTGAAAGAAATGGTTCGGGAAATCGTAACGGAAATATGCAGTGATGCAAGCATGCACGATTTCAGGGTTGTTGACGGCCCGACTCACACGAATCTGATTTTTGATGTCGTTCTGCCGAGGAAATCCGGAATAACCGAGGAAGATTTCAAAAACACGGTTGACGAGCAGGTTAAGAAAAAGGATAAGAAGTTCTTCACCGTAATTAATATCGACAGAAGCTTCGCAATTTAACCCCCGCTTTGCATCAATCGGCAAAATGCCCAAAATTATCTTAAATTATCGCTGATTTTTTTCATGGATTTTTTCGATAAAACCTTTATTATTATGCCGAAGTATAGTAAAATGTGTATATAATAAAGAGCGGAGGATATCGACATGCCTGATTATGAAGATTTCAGAACCATTCCCTACGGTCAGCTCGGAATACTTGCGCTGCCCGGCTGCGAAGCTTTTGCGGCGAAAATCGACCAGTATCTTGTCACATGGAGAAAAGAAAGAGACAGCGAACACAAAATGACGCTTCCGTTTGCCGGCTATGAAAGAGACACCTATCTTATCAAAGCCTCTTTCCCGAGATTCGGAACGGGCGAAGGAAAATGCGTTATCAACCAGACCGTCAGAGGATTTGATGTTTTCATTCTCTGCGACGCTTTCAACTACGGCGTTGAATACAAAATGTATGGCCGTTATGTTCCCATGAGCCCCGACGATCACTTCGCCAACCTCAAAAGAGCTATCAGCGCAATTGCCGGCAAGGCAAGAAGAATCACCGTTATCATGCCCATGCTTTATGAGGGCAGACAGCACAGACGCTCCAGCAGAGAATCTCTCGACTGCTCCGATATGCTCCGTGAGCTTTGCCTGAGCCTCGGAGTTGACAATATCATCACCTTTGACGCTCACGATGCAAGAGTTCAGAACGCAATTCCTCAGAAAGGTTTTGAAAATGTTCAGCCCGTTTATCAGATGATAAAGGCTATGTGCAAAAATATCAGCGATTTAAAGCTTGACAACGATCACATGATGGTTGTATCCCCCGACGAGGGCGGAATGAGCCGCTGCATTTACTTCTCCTCCGTTTTAGGTCTTGAACTCGGCATGTTCTATAAACGCCGTGACTATTCGGTTATCATCGACGGCAGAAACCCGATTATCGCCCATGAGTTCCTCGGCGACAATGTTGAGGGCAAGGATGTTATCATCATCGACGACATGATTTCTTCAGGCGATTCGATGATTGAGGTTGCAACCAAGCTTAAAGAGCTGAAAGCCAACAGAATTTACATCTGCGCTTCGTTCGGCCTTTTCTGCAACGGACTTGATTCATTCGACAAGGCTTACAAAAACGGACTTATAAGCAAGGTTTTCACAACAAACCTTATTTATTCAACCCCCGAGTTGCTTTCAAGAGAATGGTATGTCAGCGTTGATATGTCGAAGTATTGCTCCTACATCATCGACACCCTCAACCATGACGAATCAATCAGCCATCTGCTCGACCCCAAAGACAGAATCAACAACATTCTTGTTAAATACGGCTTCAAGAAGCCCGAAGAAGTTTAAACAATAAAAATTAAAGGATCGGATAATCGTCTTGCGTGACTTTTTATCCGATCCTTTTCAAAACGGGAGAAAAATATGCAAAACAGAGCTTTGAATTTCAAAAACGGAAATTTCAGAATAATGCAGATTGCCGACACGCAGGAGGTTCCCTGCGTTTCGCCCGACACGCTCAGGCTCATTGAGGCGGCTCTTGATTCGGAGAAGCCCGATCTTGTCATATTCACGGGCGACCAGATAAAGGGATATTCCTCTCACTTTGCAGGAAAAAACGGAAAAGAAAATGTTGAAAAGACAATCAAAACGCTGATAAATCCGCTTGAAGAACGCAAAATTCCTTTCACAACCACTTTCGGCAATCACGACGGTCAGGCGGCGCTCGGCAACGCCGAACAGCTTGAAATATACAAGCAGTCATAGATGTTTGTTTATTCCGAAGCCGCATCCGAAGATGACCCCGGCACTTTTTGCCTGAAAATCGGCGACAATGATTTTATCATTTATATTTTTGATTCACATTCAAAAGCCGAGAACGGCGGCTACAGCGCAGTTAACGAAAATCAGCTTGCGTGGTACCGTTCGGAGCGGGACAAGGCTGAGTCGGCAAAGGGCAAATGCGTTCCGTCGCTTGTTTTTCAGCATATCCCCACGCCCGAATATTTTGATGTTATCAAGCGTGTCAAGCGGTTCACAAAAGGCGCTGTCAGGGCTTTCGGCAACCATAAAAATGAGTTTTATATTCTTGACCCGAACAATTGCGG
>CAYXVM010000238.1:0-2950 GCA_964468465.1 uncultured Clostridium sp. | reverse complement strand
TGAAGATGTGACTGACGAGGTTGAGCAGATTTATGACAAAATTCAGAGCAACTGCACCGATGACAGCATCAGAATTAAGGCAAAGAGAATCCTGATTAATCATTACAGATGCAGAAACAGCCGTGAATATGATCTTAAAGCAATAAAAATTGCAGAGGATTTGCCGAGCGCAAACGACTGCAAGGAATATGTTTCAAGCTATGTTTTTCGACCAATGGGCAACGGAAAAGACCCGTTTTATACCAGCGACGAGAAACATATTGAAGCTTGTCAGAACGCCATTGAAGCTGCGTTAATAATGCTTTATAACTCAATTATTAATTATTGTCTGTACGATGATTCTTTTTCCTGCGACGAAAAAATTTCTGCTATTGAAACTGCTGTTTCAATCCTGAAAGCTTTTTACACAGACGGTTATTTCGGAGCGCAGGGTCTAGGATTGGTCTATACTTACGGGCATTTAAGCTGGTTGAATTTTCTGAACGGAAACGAAGAAAAGGCGTTGGAATACTTGAATATATGCGCCGATGAAGCAATAAAATTGGACGCCGCTCCCGATGAATCGGTCAGCAATTCATTTTTCTTCAAGGGCAAGACTCTCGAAAAGCCAAAGCGAGGGAAAACCTGCTGTGAAAGAATTAAACTGTATGCTCTGAATCAATATCCGTTTTCGGAAGAATTCAAGAACAGAAAAGAGTTCAAAGATATTATTAATAAGATAACAGAATGATGAAGTTTTTGGTGAAATTCCGTATCAGCCCTTTTATATAAATCTTATTGACTTTTTTAAACAATAAATTTATAATTTTTTTGGAAATCATTAAAGGGCTATTACCTGTTTGAGGGTTCAAATCCTTTGATCTCAGCCGGAGCCCCATAGAAGTAATGGCTTCTGTGGGGTTTTTCTTATGAAATAAAAAAGGCGATGATAAAATGAAAAGAATAATAAGTTTGTTTTTGAGTGTTATTACTGCTTTTAGCTTGGCTAGTGAGGGAATACCTTATTTTTTTGAGCCGACATTAGAAATTGACTGCGCCGTAAGCGAAGGAGAAGTTTCAAGCAGGGCGTCGGGATATCTTTACGGTGTTGCACAGAGCGGTGTTCCCGATTCGGCAATGACTGAAAGCATTGATATTTCAAGCGTTTCGCAAAAGGTTATCAACGGTTTACAGCATCCCATCGGAGATGTTGATAATGTTATTCCTGCGCTTGATAATTGCGATTATATCACCGTTTATCTTCAGGATTGCTTTGATACTTGGTATTACTGCCACGACGAAATATGGCAAATGAGAAAAAGCGGAAACTATGACTGCGTTGAGTTTGTTAAAAACAGGTTTTTGCCTCAGGTAAAAGAAAGCGTTTCCGAGCTTTCGGCAAAGGATTATTCAAGCAGAATTGTATATTGCCCTTATAATGAAACAGATAATGCCGTATGGTTCGGCACACTCTCCGATGACGGCACATGGCTTATGTATGACGATGCTGCCAAACTCCGTTTTTATGATGCATGGAAAACAACATATAATCTTATCCGTTCCGTTAACCCCGATGCCGTAATCGGCGGACCCGGCTATTGCGACTATGACAGTTATGAAATCCGCCATTTTCTTGAATATTGCAAGGCAAACGACTGCCTGCCCGATGTTATGATTTATCACGAATTAGGTGAAAAATCGGCGTATTATTGGCAGGATCATGTTGATGATTACAGAAATATTGAATTACAGCTCGGTATCGATCAGTTGCCGATAATTGTTACTGAATACGGAACGATGTATGAGTGCGGTGCGCCTGCGGATATGCTGAAGTATGTTGTAAGCATAGAAAAATCGGGAGTTTACGGCAATATGGCTTATTGGAGGCTTGCAAACAATCTTTGTGATACCTCGGCTGATAATAACAGCCCCAATTCCAACTGGTGGCTTTTCCGTTGGTACGCCGATATGGAGGGAGAGCTGCTTAAATCAAAAGTTATTGATGTTCTTCATTCAGACTTTGCAAATGTTATAAAATACGGTTATAAACGGTTCCATTCCGACGGATTTACGGGAATTGCCTCCTTATCGCCCGGCAATGATGAAATAACCGTTATCTGCGGCGGATGTGATTATCCAAGTGATATCGTATTAAAAAATCTTGATGAAACAGAGCTTGGAAAAACAGTTGATATCAAGATTGAATGCGTATATTTTGAGGGTCTCAGCGGCATAGTGAATTCTCCCGTAACCGTTAAAGAATATACAGACAAAGCATCTTTCGGTAAGCTTAAAATTGAATTTGAAAGCGTTGACCCCACAGCGGTTTACCGTGTTGTAATCAGCCAAAACTGCGGTGATAATAAGCAATATATCAACGAGGATTTACCCGTGCGCTATGAATTTGAAGAAGGTGAGCTTTCGGGTAAAGCATATACCTATGACAGCGCATATGCCACAACGGGGCTTCAGAACGGTATGGTCGGCGGTTTTGAAAATGTCGGTGACAGAGTAACATTAAGCTTTGGTATTCCCGAAAGCGGATACTATGATTTATCTCTTATCTTCGGAAACTCGAATGACGGAAAAACACCCGATGAAAGGGCTGACAGCATTGCCGGAATGACGCTTGACGGCGTTTCCTCAGACGTTGTGTTTCCTAACACGATTAAGAGCGAATATACCGATAAGCTTACTCAAACGCATTATTTTGAAAAAGGAAATCACAGCATAACCTTAGCCCATAAAGAAGGTACGTTTGTTGTTGACAGTATGCTTTTGAAACCGCACGATTTTTCAACATCGGTAACGGTTATTCCCGATTCTGACAGAAGTGTAAACGGCATTAAATCCTTTCTTGCGGTTGCACCTTATGACGGCTTTTATGATATGAATATCGGCAAATGTGCGGAATTTGAAATTGACGGAGCAAAAGGATATACCGAAAACGGAAAACCGTTGGTATACCTTA
>CAYXVM010000237.1:0-2968 GCA_964468465.1 uncultured Clostridium sp. | reverse complement strand
CTTGGCAAAACTCATCTGCTCTGCGCCATCAGCAACGCCATCAAGGCGAGAAATCCGTCGGCAGATATAATTTTCACAAGAGGCGAGGATTTTGTCAACCTTATCGTTAAGGGCATAAAAGAAAAAACGATGAACGAAATCCATGAGAAATACCGCAACTGCGATGTTCTTCTCGTTGACGATATTCAGTTCATCGCCGGCAAGGAATCCACTCAGGAAGAATTTTTCCACACCTTCAATGCACTAACTCAGGAGGGCAAACAGATTGTTCTGACCTCCGACAGAACGCCCAGGGATATTGAAATTCTTGATGAAAGGCTCAGAAACCGCTTCGAGTGGGGACTTATCGCCGACATTCAGCCGCCCGATATTGAAACAAGAATGGCAATCATTCAGCGCAAGGCGGACACGCTCGGTCTGGAGCTTCCCCCCGATGTCGTTCAGTTCATTGCGGAAAAAATCAAGACGAATATCCGTCAGCTTGAGGGTGCGGTCAAGAAAATCAACGCCCATGTCAACATCGACGGAGCAACCGTCAACATTGCAATGGCACAGAATGCGATAAAGGATCTCATGGCGGACAGCAGACCCGTTTCGGCAATCGTCAACAGCATAATCGCCGAGACGGCGAGAACCTTCGGCGTTCCCCAGGGCGATATTATTTCAAAGAAAAAAGACGCCAAAACCGCAAAGGCAAGGCAGATTGCCATTTACATAGTTCGTGAAATGACGGATCTGACTCAGAAGGAGATAAGCGAATATTTCGGCGGCAGAGACAGAACGACGATTCTTTATTCCTGCGACGAAATTGCGAAAAAATCCGAAAAAGATCCCGCACTTAAAAAGACGATTGACAAAATCATCAAGAATGTGCAGGAGCAGTAATCATATACATTTAAATATATAACGCAGAGGTAGACGAATGGGACTTTTCAAAAGAATAAACAAGGGTCTTAAAAAGACAAGAGACAGCATGACCGGTGCCATCAACGCCGCTCTCCACGGAAAAAACGAAATAGACGATGAGTTTTATGAGGATCTTGAAGAAATCCTCGTCATGGCGGATGTCGGCGTAACGACAGCCGAGGAAATTGTTGAAAAGCTCAGAGACGTCGTGTTCAAAAAGGGCTTGCGAAAAGCAAAGGATGTTAAAGAAGAAATCAAAAACATCGTTGCAGACCTGCTCAGCGGCGGCGAGGAGCTCGATATGATAACCGTTCCGTCGGTTATTCTCGTTATCGGCGTCAACGGAGTCGGCAAGACGACTTCAATCGGAAAAATGGCGGCGATGTTCAAGGCGGAGGGCAAAAAGGTTATCCTCGGAGCTGCCGACACCTTCAGAGCGGCGGCGATTGACCAGCTTGAAATCTGGGCAGACCGTGCAGGCGTTGACATTGTCAAGCACAAGGAGGGCGCAGACCCGGCGGCCGTTGTTTTCGATACGATTGCCGCAGGCAAGGCAAGAAATGCCGATATCATCATCTGCGACACCGCAGGCAGGCTTCACAACAAGAAAAATCTCATGGAGGAGCTTGCGAAGATTTACAGAGTCATTGACCGTCAGCTTCCCTATGCCGACCGTGAAATCCTGCTTGTTCTCGACGCAACAACGGGGCAGAATGCGGTTAATCAGGCCAAGGAATTCAAGGATGTTGCCGAAATCACGGGAATTATCCTCACGAAACTTGACGGAACCGCAAAGGGCGGCGTTGTGCTTGCAATCAAGAACGACCTGAAGGTTCCCGTTAAATTCATCGGCGTCGGTGAGGGAATCGACGATTTAAGACCGTTTAATCCCAAAGCTTTTGCCGAGGGACTGTTTGAAGAAGATCAAGACGAGGAATAATATAATTATGGATTATATCATAGCAACTCACAATATGAAAAAAAGAGATGAGCTTCAGCGCATTCTTGCTCCTCTCGGAATCCGTGTTCTGCTTGCCGAGGAGGCGGGCGTTGAGCTGACGGATGTTGAAGAAGCGGGCACGACCTTTGAAGAAAATGCGCTTTTGAAAGCCGAAAGCGGCTGCAAAGAGAGCGGAATGCCCTGCATTGCCGACGATTCGGGGCTTGCGGTTGATTATCTTGACGGCGCTCCCGGAGTTTATTCGGCAAGATACGCAGGCGAGCACGGCAACGACGCTGCCAACAACGAAAAGCTGCTCAAAGCCCTTGACGGCGTTGAACCCGCCGAAAGAGGAGCGGCGTTCGTCAGCGTTGCATGCTGCGTTTATCCCGACGGCAGAAAGCTGATTTCACGGGGAGAGTGCAGAGGAACAATCGGATTTGAAGAAATCGGAGACGGCGGCTTCGGCTATGACCCGCTGTTTCTGCCCGAGGAATACGGCGGCAAAAAAACAATGGCTCAGCTGACCGCAGAAGAAAAGGATGCAATAAGCCACAGAGGCAAATCGGTTCGTATCCTTGCCGAAAAGATTGGAGAGAGCAGATAATGACAAGTAAAGAAAGAGCTCAGCTCAGAGCACAGGCAAACACTCTCGAGCCGCTTTTCCAGATCGGCAAGGGCGGAATGTCGGACGCTCTGATAGCTCAGACAAATGACGCTTTAAGAAAAAGGGAGCTTATAAAAATCAAAGTTCTGCTTGAGAGCGCACCCGAATCGCCCCGTGAGTTTGCCGACAAGCTTGCCGAGGCAACGGGCAGCGAGGTTGTTCAGGTCATCGGCGGCAGCATCGTATTTTATAAAGAGAATCCCGACGCAGGCAAAGAGGAAAAGAAGAAAAAGCCCGCCAAAAAAGGCAAGCCTCTTTCAAAGGTTAAGGCAAAGAGGGCAATCGCCGCAAAGCGTGAGGCTGAAGAAAAAAAGAAAAAAAGAGATTTTTATGCCAAGAAAAGGAATTACGGCACAAAATAAGGCGTATTCTGCGAAATTCAGACACAACATCGTCTATGCATAAAAATTTTTAAATTTTTTTTGGTTATCATGCAACAAAAATTCATTATTGAC
>CAYXVM010000236.1:0-2975 GCA_964468465.1 uncultured Clostridium sp. | reverse complement strand
GAGATGTGCATGCCCGGCGATAACGTTGAGATGGATGTTGAGCTGATCACCCCCATCGCTATCGAAAAGGGACTTCGTTTTGCTATCCGTGAGGGCGGCAGAACAGTTGGTTCAGGCGTTGTTATCGACATCGCTGAATAATTAAAGCCATTTATGAGGGGCAGCCGAAAGGCTGCTCCTTTTTTGCTTTTTTATTGCATTTCCGATATTTTTATGATATAATGCGCTTGCAGTTTAACGGAATGATAAGTCCGGATTAAACAGAAGAAAAAAGAATATTTATTTCAGGAGAATTATTATGAAACTGACTTTCATGGGTGCAGGCAGCACGGTTTTTGCCCGTAATGTTATCGGCGACTGCATGTGCGCCGAGTCTCTCAGAGACAGCGTTTTTGCCCTCTACGATATTGACGGCGAAAGGCTTGAGCAGAGCAGAATTATTCTTGAAGCAATGAGATCCGCAAAGGGCGGTTACGGCAAAATTGAGTGTTATCTCGGAGTTGAAAACCGAAAGGCGGCTTTGAAAGATGCGGATTTTGTCGTTAATGCAATTCAGGTCGGTCTTTATGACCCCTGCACGATAATTGATTTTGAGGTTCCGAAAAAATACGGTCTCAGGCAGACTATCGGCGACACTCTCGGCATCGGCGGAATCATGCGTGCGCTCAGAACCATTCCCGTCATGAAAGATTTTGCTGACGACATGGAGGAGGTTTGCCCAAACGCTTTCTTCCTTAATTACACAAATCCCATGGCAATGCTCACCGGCTACATGACAAGATACACGGGCATTAAGACTGTCGGTCTTTGCCACAGCGTTCAGTGCTGCTCCGAAACCCTGCTCAATGAAGTCGGCATGGAGGATAAGCTTGAGGGCAGAAAAGAGCTTATCGCAGGCATCAACCATATGGCTTGGTTGCTTGAAATCAAGGATAAAAACGGCGTTGATCTTTACCCTGAAATCAAGAACAGAGTTGACGCAAAAATCGCCGACCCCGAGTTCAAGGACAAGGTCAGATTTGATTATATTCGCAATTTCGGCTATTACTGCACAGAGTCGAGCGAGCACAACTCCGAATACAATATGTTCTACATAAAGTCAAAATATCCCGAACTTATTGAAAAATACAACATTCCCCTTGACGAATATCCCCGTCGCTGTGTAAATCAGATTGAGGGCTGGAAAAAAGAATACGAGGAGCTTCTTCAGACAGGCGTTAAGGAACACACACGCTCTCACGAATACGCTTCGCACATCATGGAGTCTATTGTTACAGGCAAGCCCATTCAGATAGGCGGCAATGTTCTCAACACCGACCATCTGATAACCAACCTGCCCGCAGAGGCGTGCGTTGAGGTTCCCTGCCTTGTTAACGGATACGGCATTCATCCCTGCCATGTCGGCGCTTTGCCCGTTCAGTGCGCCGCAATGAACATGACCAACATCAATGTTCAGCTTCTGACAATTGAGGCTGCCGCAACTCTGAAGAAAGAGCATATTTATCAGGCGGCAATGCTCGACCCGCACACGGGCAGCGAGCTTGATATCGACACCATCAAGAAGATGGTTGATGATCTTATCGAGGCTCACGGCGATTATCTTCCCAAATATCACTGATAAAAAATAAAACACATATAGCAAAAATGGCCTGTATCGGATTCAACCGACGCAAGCCATTTTTGCATCAAATATAGGAAGTATGGGGGTTGTTATAATAATTTGATTTCTTCGGGCTTTTTAACTTCATAAACCGAAAAAATCTCAGCGTCAATAATTTCGGTGTCGCCGTCAAGCGGAGAGTCAACAACTGCGGTTTTAACCTTCATTCCGTCATGCACGGGGAGCAAATCCGAACCGAGAATGAAGCCCATGCACGAATCCTTGGGAACGGGCGGCGAGTCAAGGACGGATTTCAGCTTTATGTCAACAGAAATATTCTCGGGAGCTTCATATTCGACAGCGGCAAAATACTTTCCTTTCGGGCAATGCTTGGAAAAATTATTTTCAAAATCCGTGCGTTGCTTCTGAATTTCTTCATGAGAATAATGTTTTTGGAATTGTTCGCTTTCAAAGCATTCTTCCATTTGGGCATACATATCAACAAGCTTGGTTTCTCTGATATATATTTTTCCCTTTTCAGCTAAGTCGATTTCTTTTTCTTCAGAGCCGATTCTGAGGGCAACGGGTATTTCCGCAAGAGTTCGCTTTGATTCTCTGCCGAATGAAAGTGTAATTTCCTTTGAAATATCGGGAATGGAATCAAATTCGCCCTCAAATACTATATAGTGAATGTAATAATCGTCAAAAGAAATATCGGCGAAGCGTTCACATCTCCAGCCTGCACGGATAAACTCCGATAAAATGATAATATTCTTATCAATTCCATTGCCGAGAAGCGAGCATTCAGATTCGCCGGATTTCAAAACCGTATCATCAAAAGTGAGCCTGCGAATCTGCAAAACCGGCTCATCAAAAATAATATGAGCACACTCCGATTCTCTGACAGTCTGTTCTCTGTCAAGGTCAAATCCGTTTATTCTTTCAATTTCCGCTTGCTCTCTGAGGTCTCTGAGTTCTTCATTGAAAGAGAGCAAAACGGCGTGGAGCGTGTGCCGGTTTCTGTAAAGCCCGACAAAGTGGAAGTCCGTGCCGTTCATTGAAAATTCTTTACCGACAATCCTGATTTCGTCAATACTGTCAAGGCATTCGATAATATTGGTTAAATTCATTTTCTCATAATCCCTTTCTCGACAGCCGTGTGAGCGCAGAGCTTAAGAAGCTCCGTTATTCTCGGGTCGTTGTCGGGAAGATAAAACGAGTTGTCGTAAATGCTTTTTCCGAATGCCGTTTCATAGAAGCAAGCGCTTGCAAGAAAACAGCCTAAATCATTGGCTCTGCATCCGTCAACGGTCAGCCTGTCGCCGATTTCGGTTGAGCGGGCGCTCTGCCATGCTCTGCCCCTCGCACTTATCAG
>CAYXVM010000235.1:0-2981 GCA_964468465.1 uncultured Clostridium sp. | reverse complement strand
TGCTCCTCAAAATACTATCCCTGCATTTCAAAAATCGTTGGAAATAGGTGTTGACGGCTTTGAAACCGATGTTCATATGACAGCTGACGGAGTTCCCGTTATCTGCCATAATTACACGATTGACGAAACCTCAAACGGAACAGGGGAAATAGCTTCAAAAACTCTTGAAGAGCTTCGGCAATATGATTTCGGCTCCTATTTCAGCGATGAATTTAAAGGAACTAAAATCCCGACGCTTGATGAATTCCTTTCTCTTTGCGAAACAGCCGATATTGAAATCATGAACATTGAGCTTAAAACGCCGCTTAACGGAGAAAAGGATATTGTTGCAAAAACCATTGCGGCAGTTAAGGAACATTCGCTTTTTGATAAGCTTCTGATTTCAAGCTTTAGCCCAGAACTGCTTGTTGAATGTAAAAGAATTGATCCGAAATGCAAAACAGGATTTCTTTACAGCCCTGACAGAAAGATCTGTTATCAAAAGATGATATTCGGTTATGTTAAGTTTGCAAAAGAGATAAAAGCCGATTATCTTCATCCTCACTATTCTCTCGTATCAAAGACATATGTTAAAAAGCTGCATAAAGCCGGAGTCGGTGTTAATCCTTGGACTGTTGATAAGCCGAAATCGGTTAAAAAACTTCTTGACTGCGGAGTTGACGGAATAATAACCAATGTTCCAGATATAGTTAATTCAATAGTGAATAATAAGTGATATTTTAAGCTCTGTGTTATGGCACGGAGCTTAATTTTTAAATTATTATATCTTTATATTAATTTGTATAAATATTGTCAAACAAATATCTTCATGTTAAGATTTAACAAGGAGGTTGATTTTATGATTAAGAAAATTATTGCAATTTTTCTCTGCGCTGTTATTTTTGCGCTCTCTTTTTCAACATCAGTTTTTGCAGTAAATGCTGATAAAGAAAGCGGAACAGATTATCCCTTCGTATTTGTTCACGGCTTGATGGGATGGGGCGAAGCTCAGGGAGTTGACAAAATTATGCCTTATTGGGGAACGACCGGCGGAAGCATTCCGAAATATCTTGAAAAGCAGGGATATGAGGTTTATACCGCAAGCGTTGGCGGTGCATCTTCGGCATGGGACAGAGCGTGCGAGCTTTATGCTCAGCTGATGGGAACAACCGTTGATTACGGCGCCGCTCACTCTGAAAAATACGGTCATTCACGCTTCGGAAGAACCTATAAAGAACCGCTTTGTCCTTCATTCGGAAAAACAGACGAAAACGGCGAAATCATAAAAATAAATCTTGTCGGTCACAGCATGGGGGCGTGACTGTTCGCTTGCTTGCTTCTCTTCTTGAATACGGTGCACCCGAAGAAGTTTCGGCTTGTTCAGATGCTTCCGACTTGTTTAAAGGCAGAAAAGGGGAGTATATTTTTTCAATTTCAACACTTTCCGCTCCTCATAACGGCTCAGTAGCGGCAGATAAAGAGAACAATATGGTTATCAGAATGTTTCTCTATGCCTTTTATTACATTTGGGGTGTGCTTGATAATACGGCACTCCGTCCGTTTTGGGATATTCAATTTGAACAATTCGGCTTAACTGACTGTCCCGAAGACGGCTTTGAGGGCAATTTTGATCCAGAATTAATAAAAGAAATGATGAATTCGCAGGATTCGGCATACTATGATTTGACTCTGAAAGGTGCGGCTGAAGCCAACGAAAGAATAAAAATTCTCGAAAATGTTTATTATTTTTCTTATAATTCCGAATGTGTTTTTGAAGACCCGATAACAGGCAAGCTTTATCCTGAACCAACGATGAATCCGCTTTTCTTTTTGACTTCTCCGGGCATTTGTGAGTTTGACAAAGACGAGCAAATGGGAATTCCGACCGATGAAAGCTGGCGGATTAACGACGGAATCGTAAGCACGGTTTCCGCCCAATATCCCAACGGAGAGCCTCACAAGGATTTTGACGAAAAGAATATAGAAAAGGGCGTCTGGAATGTTATGCCCGTTATAGAATCAATGGATCACACGGATTATATGGGCGTTTTCTATAATCCGATTGAGTTAAGAAAATTTTACTTGGGCATTTGTGAACTTGTTTCTTCTCTTCCGAGATAATATTTATCCCGATTCCGTCTGACGGCTGAATCGGGATTTTTTCTCGAAAGTTATGTGATTGCAGTTGAAATGATGATATCACTGTGCTATAATAGGCTAAGGTGGTGCAATATGGCGATTTTCAAAACAGAGAGTGCGGCGGAAACTGAAAAAATCGGGTGTTTGCTCGGCAAAACCGTGCCTGACGGTTCGGTTGTTGCAATGTTCGGCGAGCTTGGAGCCGGGAAAACTGCTTTTACAAGGGGTTTTGCTGCAGGAATGGGAATAAACTGCGATGTAAGCAGTCCTACATTCGCTCTTGTTAACGAATACAGAGGAACGGAAAGAACGCTTTATCATTTCGATATGTATCGAATTTCAAGCTGGGACGATTTGTATTCAACAGGCTATTTTGATTATCTTGAAGCGGGTGGCTGTCTGATAATCGAATGGAGCGAAAATATCGAAGCCGTTTTGCCGCAGGATTGCATCAGAGTTACAATATCCAAAACAGAAAACAGCAACGAAAGAATTATTGAAATAACGGGAGCTGAAATTGATTGAAAGTATTAGCCGTTGATTCATCGGCAAAAACGGCGAGCGTTGCCGTTTCTGAAGACGGAAAGCTTATCAGCGAATGCTTTGTTAACGCTGCCTTAACTCACAGCAGAACACTCATGCCGATGGTTAACAATGTTTTATCTCAAGCTGACTTAAAAATTGATGATATTGACGCTTTTTGCGTTAATATCGGCCCGGGTTCGTTTACGGGCATAAGAATAGGAGTTGCCGCTGTTAAGGGGCTTGCGATGAAAGATAACAAGCCTTGCGCAGGCGTTTCCACTCTTGAATCGATTGCTTATAATTTTATTGATGAAAAATGCATAGTCTGTGCAGCTATG
>CAYXVM010000234.1:0-3002 GCA_964468465.1 uncultured Clostridium sp. | reverse complement strand
TGCGATATCAGCGCCCCGGAGAACATTGAAAACCTTGTCTGCAACGCCGAACTTGATAAGGTCGGGGTCACAGCATACAAGAGCCTTTTTGAAGCCTCTTGCCTTTGCTTCGTCGGCGATGGCGTTAATTGCGCCCTTGCCGTGATATGAAGTCTCGTTAAGTACAAATCTGTTTGCCATTTTTATTACCTCCAAAATATTTTATTCTTAATTTAAAGATTAAGAAAATCTTTTCTGTAAACATCGAGAAGCCCGAAAGCCTTTGCGATTTCAACAAGGTCAGGGTCTGTTATCGTGTTGACTCTGGGCAGGTGAGCGGTCATCATATAAAGCTGAGCCGCTTTTTCAACGGTTTCGATAAGACCGAAAGCCTCGTCAAGATCCTTGCCGCAGCCGTAAATGCCGTGCTGACCCCAGATAACAAGGCGGAATTCTTTCATCTTCTCAGCGGTTGCAATGCCGATTTCGTTAGTGCCGCAGACCATCCAGGGAAGAACGCCGATTCCGTCGGGGAAAACAACCATGCATTCGGTGCACATCTCCCAAAGAGAGTGGGTGAATTTCTTTTCGCTCAGCTCGTGAACATAGGTCATTGCAAGCGTGTTTGTCGGGTGGCTGTGCATGATAACTCTGTTTTTGGGGTTCTTTGAAAGCCTTGAAATATGGCTCATAAGATGAGCAGGAAGCTCGGAAGTCGGTCTGCCGCCGTCGCTGTAACCCCAGAGAAGCTCGGCGTTAACGCCGTCCTCGGCAATTTTGATTATGCCGAGATTGTTTTCGGGGTCGTCCTCAACATTCTTGAAGTATTTGCCCGTGCCGGTTACGATGAAAATTTTACCTGCAAGAACCTTTGCGTCAAAGCCCATGGAAATTGTTCTTATAGGCTTGTTAATGTCAAGATATTCCGAAACCTCGTTGTTATCAAGCATCATGCTGATGTTGCCGCCGTTTCTTTCGTCCCAGCCCATGCGATACATATTTGCGGTTGCTTTGCACATTCCTTTAACAAAGGGTGCGTCCATTATGTTTTTCATTTTCTGTTCACCAAAACTTTCTTTTCATATTTCTTGATACTTCCGAAGTAATCTGCTTCAACGTCCTGCCTTGAAAGATATTCGTTCCAGATATCTCCGAAAGGCATGGTTTTCATTTCTTCGCTGAGAACCATAAGCTGAGTAAAATCGGCTTTATCCTGAAGTTCTTTCATTTTTTCACAGGGCTGAAGCATTGCAAAAAGCAGAGCTTTCTGAACGCTGCGAACGCCCGTTACCCATGCGCTGATTCTGTTGATTGATGCGTCAAAATAATCGGTGGCAATGAACACTCTGCCCAGAGCGTCATTCCTGACTATTTCTTTTGCAATCTCTTTTGTTTCATCGTCGAGAAGGACAACATGGTCGCTGTCCCAGCGAACGCCTCTTGTTATGTGGAGAGCTATTTTATCGTTAAAAGCGAGCAATGCCGATATTTTATCGGAAACAAGCTCTGTCGGATGATAATGGCCGTTATCCATAAGCGGAACTATTCCGTTTTTGGTTGAATAGCTAAGGCAGAATTCTGCAGAACCTACCGTGTAGGATTCAACGCCGATGCCGAAAACCTTTGATTCAAGGGTAACATAAACCTTGCTTTTGTCATAGGGAACGGAAAGAATTTCATCAAGCGATTTTTTGAAACGCAGGCGGGGGGAGAGACGGTCGGCGGGAATATCCTTGTAGCCGTCCGGAATCCATATGTTCATAACGCAGGGAACGCCTGTTTCCTCGGCAAAATACTGAGAAATCTCTATGCAGCGTTTGCCGTGTTCGACCCAAAAGCTGCGAACCGATTCATCGGGAGAAGAAAGAGTCAGCCCGTCTTTAACCATTGGATGAGAAAAGAAAGTAGGATTAAAATCAAGGCCGATTCCTCTTGATTTTGCAAAGTCAACCCATTTTTTGAAATGCTCGGGTCTGAGAGCGTTTCTGTCTGCTTTTTCGCCGTCAAAAATCGCATAGCTTGCGTGAAGATTCAATTTCTTTTTGCCGGGTATAAGGCTGAACGCCTTGTCAATGTCAGCCATAAGCTCGTCGGGAGTTCTTGCCTTGCCGGGATAATTGCCCGTTGTCTGAATACCGCCTGAAAGAGCTTCGGGGCTGTCAAAACCACCGACATCGTCGCCCTGCCAGCAATGAACGGAAACGGTAACATCGCCGAGCGCTTCAATCGCTTTTTCGGCGTCAATCCCATGAGATGCATATATTTCTTTTGCGCCGTCAAATCTGGTCATTTTCATCCTCCTTAACCATTTGAAATAATAATACACTTTTAAAAGATTAATGTCAATAAAAGATAAGAATTTAACATTAACGATACATAACAAATCATTTATGTTGATTTTTTGGACAAATATATTGTTAATTCATTAATTTAATATTGATTTTCTCAGCATATTAGTGTAAACTGAATACAGTCGAAGCATAGCTTTCGGCTGATTTTTTTCTATAATACGGAGGCTACCAATAATGCAAAAATGCGACATAGAGACACGAAGTCCGAAATGGGATATACTGAAATTTTACCTTGTTTTTCTTGTGGTTTTGGGTCATGCAGCCGGTTTTTATACTGAAACATCCCATTTTATCAAAGGACTTTTTTTGCTCATTTATTCTTTTCATATGCCTCTGTTTATCTTTATTTCGGGCATGTTCTCGAAAAACAATATTAATGAAAAACGGTATAACAAGATTTTCGGATATCTGATTGTTTATTTTGCACTTAAACTCTTTGAATTCTTTTATAAATTGATTTCGGGAGTCAATCCGGAATTTTCGTTTTTTTCCGAAGGCGGAGCGCCGTGGTATATGTTTGCTCTTTTTTCTTTCAGCCTCTTAACTATTGCCGTTAAAAAAGTTTCACCCAAGTATATTTTGATTATGAGCATTTTAATTGCCTGCGTTGCGGGCTATGATTCGGATATCGGAGGTTTTTTGGTTCTTTCAAGAAGTGTTGTCTTCTTCCCC
>CAYXVM010000233.1:0-3054 GCA_964468465.1 uncultured Clostridium sp. | reverse complement strand
ATGCCTTGAATGCTATTGCTGCGGAGCGTATCTTGAACGGCATTAAGGAAATAACTACTTGACATATTATTATATATTATATATAATATAGCAGATAATAGCAAATGCAAAAAATCCAATCAGGTTAATTTGATAAAAGGAGATTCGACTAAAATGGAAAAACAAACTGTCTTTACCCGTGAAGATTATAACAAACTCAGCGCAGAGCTTAATAAGCTCAAAACCGAGGGAAGAGACGACATTGCTGAAAAGATTAAAGAAGCCCGTTCTCACGGCGACCTTTCAGAAAACGCCGAATACGATGAGGCGATGAATGAACAGGCGAAGATGGAAGCCGAGATTGCAAAGCTCGAAGCTGACCTTCGCAACGCCAAGATTCTCGATGAAGAAGAGCTTACAACCGAATCCATCCACATCGGCTCAAAGGTTAAGCTTTACGATATGGATTTTGATGAAGAGGTTGAGTATAAAATTCTCGGCAAAAGCGATATCGACAACGGAATTATCTCGGATCTTTCTCCCGTCGGTTCTGCAATCATGGGCAAAAAGGTCGGCGATATTGCCGAGGTTCACACCCCCACAGGCAAGGTTATTAAGATGAAGGTTCTTGCAATTTCTAAATAATTTCAATATTTCAGCGATGGGAATTCGGGGCATTTTTGCCCTGCCTGTCGCTTTTTGAGACTAAAGGATTCTTTTAATGATTCACGAAAGGAAAAATAATATGGCTGAAGAAAAGAATATAACCGCCGCAGGGCAGGAAGAACAGGTTCAGGATGTCAACGAGCTCAGACAAATCAGAATTGACAAGCTCGAAGCTCTGCAAAGCGCAGGCAAAGACCCTTTCCTTATCACAACCGCCGATCAGTCAATCCATAACGCCGAGATTAACGAGCGTTTTGAGGAGCTTGAAAATCAGGATGTCTGCATCTGCGGCAGAATGATGAGCCGCCGTGATATGGGCAAGGCAAACTTCATTGATGTCCGTGACCGCACGGGCAGAATGCAGGTTTATGTCCGCATTGACGAAATCGGAGAAGAAAAGTTCGCCGAATTCAAAAAATGGGATATCGGCGATATCGTTGAGGTCAAGGGCTTTGTTTTCAAGACAAGGAGAGGCGAGATTTCCGTTCACGCAAAGGAAATCCGTATGCTTTCAAAGTCGCTTCTTCCCCTGCCCGAGAAATTCCACGGCTTGACCGACACCGACACCCGCTACCGCAGACGCTATCTTGACCTTATCATGAATCCCGAGGTCAAGGATACATTCGTTAAGCGTTCGCTTATTCTCAGAGAAATCAGAAATTATCTCAACTCTCAGGGCTTCCTTGAGGTTGAAACTCCGATTCTTGTTGCCAATGCAGGTGGCGCTTCTGCAAGACCCTTTGAAACTCACCACAACGCTCTCAATGAGGACTTCAAGCTCAGAATTTCACTTGAGCTTTATCTTAAAAGACTTATCGTCGGCGGCATGGAAAGAGTCTATGAAATCGGCAGAGTTTTCAGAAACGAGGGCTGTGACACAAGACACAATCCCGAATTTACCCTCATGGAGCTTTATCAGGCATACACCGACTATAACGGAATGATGGATCTGACCGAGAATCTTTACCGCACCGTTGCTCAGAATGTTCTCGGCACAACCAAGATAGTCTACAATGGCGTTGAAATGGATCTCGGCAAGCCCTTTGAGCGCATCACGATGGTTGACGCCGTTAAGAAATATGCGGGCGTTGACTGGAACGAGGTCAAGACCGTTGAGGACGCAAGAGCGCTTGCGGACAAGCATCATATTGAATATGAGGCAAGACACGGCAAGGGCGATATCCTCAGCCTGTTCTTTGAAGAATACGCCGAGGAGCATCTCATCCAGCCCACCTTCGTTATGGATCACCCGATTGAAATTTCTCCTCTGACAAAGAAAAAGCCCGGCAATCCCGATTATGTTGAGCGTTTCGAGTTCTTCATGAACGGCTGGGAGATGGCAAACGCCTATTCCGAGCTTAACGACCCCATCGATCAGAGAGAACGCTTCAAGGCTCAGGAGGCTCTGCTCGCTCAGGGCGATGAAGAAGCCAACACAACCGACGAGGATTTCCTCATGGCTCTTGAATACGGCATGCCGCCGACAGGCGGAATCGGCTTCGGAATCGACAGAATGTGCATGCTTCTCACCGATTCCTCGGCAATCAGGGATGTTCTTCTGTTCCCCACGATGAAATCTCTTGATGCTGCTCAGAAAGTCAATAATTCACCCGCCAAGGAAGAATCGAGGGAAGAAGCTCCCGCCGAGGAAGAAAAGCCCGAGGTTATTGATTTTTCAAAGGTTGTTATCGAACCTCTCTTTGAAGATACGGTTGATTTTGATACATTCAGCAAATCCGATTTCCGTGCCGTTAAGGTCAAGGCTTGCGAAGCGGTAAAGAAGAGCAAAAAGCTTCTTCAGTTCACGCTTGACGACGGAACGGGAACAGACCGCACAATATTGAGCGGCATCCACGCTTTCTATGAGCCCGAAGAGCTTGTCGGCAAAACTCTTATCGCTATTGTCAACCTGCCTCCCAGAGCAATGATGGGAATTGACTCCTGCGGTATGCTTCTGAGCGCAATCCACGAGGAAGAGGGAGAAGAAAAACTTCATCTTCTTATGGTTGACAATCACATTCCCGCCGGTGCAAAGCTCTATTGATTATGAAAATATCCGTTGCACTTGCCGCCTACAAGGGCGAGCAATACATTGCCGAGCAGATTGATTCCATCCTCTCTCAGCTCGGCGAAAACGACGAAATAATTGTTTCGGACGATTATCCTCAGGGCAAGACCCGTGAAATCGTTCTGAACCGTCAATCGCAGGATAAAAGGATTAAATATATTGAGGGCGGCGGCAAGGGCGTTGTCAAAAACTTTGAAAACGCTCTGAACGCCTGCTCGGGCGACATCATCTTTCTTTCGGATCAGGACGATGTCTGGCTTCCGGGCAAGGTTGAAAAAGTCACGGCGGAAATTGCCGCCGGGGCAGACCTTGTTATCCACGATGCGTCCGTTACCGACGCC
>CAYXVM010000232.1:0-3064 GCA_964468465.1 uncultured Clostridium sp. | reverse complement strand
TTTCACCAATCAGTCTGTCGTTGCCGACACTCACAACATCAAACATATTTGCGTCACGCATGCCCGAAGCAACGACCAAAGGGCCTGATATTTTTGTTATAACACCTTTACTCATTTTTGTGTGCCACGCCTTTCAGTTGAATTTGACCGTTGTTAAGCCCGACAACGGTGAAAAGTGAAAACACGCCGTAATATCAGATTTTCGGCATATTGTGTTAAACTACCATTGCCTTAAGCCAAAATGTCCGAGCCGACTGCCTTTTCAACAAACTTGCTGACATTTGCAAGCCCCATGCCCGTGTTGCCTCTGACTCCCGGAACGGGAATAATCGCAGGCAACGGCTTTGAAGCATAACGCTCGATCTCCTCCGGAATTTCGGAAGCAAGCTGCTCGGTTATATATATTACTCCGTAGCCGTTTTCGGCAAGACGGCGAACCGTGTGGGCAGCCTTTACGGGGTCGGTTTCGGGGAAGATACTCAGCCCGAGAGAAGCAAAGCCGTAAATGCTCTCCTTGTCTCCTATTGCGGCAATTTTATACATATATATCCCTCACTCTCTCCGTTATCGCCTGAGCGGGGATTCCGCTCGCCTTTGCCGAAAGAATTATTCTGACATTTTTTGATTCCGCCTGTTTCGCATAGTAATAAGCAACAAGCGGGTCGGGGCCGAAGGTCTCATATTTTGCGCTCTCAAGCCACGAAACAACGGAGTTGTCGCATTGCTTTTCAAAAGCGGTGAAGCCTTTCTTAACGCTGTCTGAAAGAAAAGCATATTCGGTTGTCATCAGATATTCAGCCATGCTGTCCAAGCTTCCCGCATTCGCATAAAGCTCGCCGTTATCCGTTTTACAGCCGCACATTGCTTCAAGGGCAAAATCTCTGCTCTTGCCCGTCTTGCGGCAGCGAAGTGCGGTTTTGATGTTAGCCGCAGCGGCATAAAGTTCCGCTATTTTCAGAAGCAGACCGCTTTCGGCTTTTTCGGCATAAGCGATTCTTGCTTCAAGAGCCGCTTTATCTATAATAATCTCCGCAAGCTGACCGCTCTCACGCTTTGAAACCGCTTCATAAGCCTCCAAAGCAGGCTTTGCAAGAAATTCGGGCAGAATATCGAAATCGTTCTCCGTCACGGCTTTTGTAATCAGCTCCGTGTCGGTTATGCAGGGGTAAACATAGCATTCCGACGGTTCAAGGTCGGAAAAAACGCATTTGACAGCCGCTTTGACATTGAAAAAGTCGTTGCCGATAACAAGAGCTTCAAGCAATGAAGCGTCGGGAGCGCTTTCAACAATAAGCTCCCACGCCTTTGAAAGCTCACGCTCCGCAATGTCGAATTTCTCACCCTTTTCGGGGATATCCCAACCCTTATCGGCAAGAATGCGAACCGCCGCCGCATAATCCGAAGCCGCCATAAGCTGCTCCATGTCGGCAGAGGTCAACAAAGAAACTTCATTTGACCTTATTCTCGCAACGGCATAGGCATATTCGGTTTCACGCATATTCCTCACCGCCCGTCAAAATATAATATCGTTGATTTTAGCCTTGAGAGTGTCCGATTCGGCTTCGATAATCGCCTTGAAAGAACAATTTATCTCGATATCGCCGTAAATGAGCATCAGACCGCCCTCAATATCGGCAGGCTCTCTTGAAATCACGCAGGAAGCGTTCTTTTCGGCAAGAGCCGATGAAAGCTTATTTTCAAAATCCGCAGGCATTCTCGAAATATCCCTTGCGGAAAGCTTAACGACGCATTCGCCGCTCATTGCGTTATCGGCGGCAAGCTTCAGCAGAGCGCCGAAATATTTATCATCGGGCAGAGAAAGCAGAGTTTCAAGCAGCTTTGAGAGAACCTCGCCGACCGCCTCAACCCTTGCTTCAAGAAACGCACGCTTTTCGATCTGCTCAGAACCCGAACGAGCCATTGAAAGAATGTTTTCGCATTCCTTACGGGCGTCGGCTGTGATTTTTTCGGCAAGCTTATTGCCGTCTTCCTCCGCCTTTGCCGCTATCTCGTCGCACTGCTTCTGAGCATTTGCGATTATTGCGTCACTCTTTGCTGCGCTGTCGTCGTTGATTTTAGTTATGATTTTATCTAAACCTGTCATGGCTTCAGCCCTCTCGGTCAATCAAACGCCGAGCTTGCCGACGCTGATGATTGAAAGCAGAGAAACAAGCAGGGCAAGAACGGCGTAGGTCTCAACCATAACCGCCATTGTGATGGCCTTACCGCTCTGCTCAGGCTTCTTTGCAATAATGCTTACGCCTGCTGCGGCGGCTTTGCCCTGAGAAATGCCCGAGAAATAACCGACAACGGCAATAGGAAGGCATGCGCCGAAATAGAGCAGACCCGAAGCTACGGAAATAGGCTCAAAGCTTCCGCCGATGATGCCGACCTGAAGAAGAACAAGGATTGCGGCAAGGAAGCCGTAAAGACCCTGAGTACCGGGAAGAATCTGAAGAATAAGAACTTTACCGAACTTTGAAGGGTCTTCCGTAACAACACCTGCGCCTGCCTGACCGACAAGGCCGACGCCCTTTGCCGAGCCCATACCTGCGAAAATTGCGGCTGCTGCCGCTCCTATAAGTGCAAAAACAATACCGAGATTTTCCATGTTATTTTTCCTCCTTGAGTTTGAAATATTTTGTATTGGCAGTTAACGGGGCGAAGGCTCTGCCGCCGCCCTCATAAAACTTGGAATAAAGCTCAACATACTGGAGCCTGTTGGTGTGAACATAAGTGCCTATCATGTTAATCGCAATATTTATCGTATGACCGACAATGAATACGAAAACAAGAAGAATCGCCTTGACAACGGGATTTGACGGAATCGTGCCGAGCATATTGACAACCTGAGCGATAACGCCGGTGCAAAGGCTCAGGGCAAGCAGTCTTGAATATGAAAGAACATCTCCGAGATAACCCGAGCCGACATTGTAAAGCCCGTAAAGACCTCCGCCGAGCTTGCCTATCAGGCTCTTTGATGAACGCCCGCTTGTCAGCACAACGGCAATTACGCCCGCTATTGCAAGGTATTTGCCGACGGTGAGCACAACGGCAGGCATTC
>CAYXVM010000231.1:0-3107 GCA_964468465.1 uncultured Clostridium sp. | reverse complement strand
GGTTTGGTTCCCGATTGGGGCGAGCTTGACGAAAACGGAAAAATACAGCAGATTCATTTTATCGGTCACAGCTTCGGCGGAACAACAATCAGAATGCTCATTCAGCTTTTGACCGAAGGTTCGGCGGAAGAAATGGCTGTCACCCCCGAAAACGAGATTTCGGGTCTCTTTACCGGCGGAAAGAGCGATTGGGTTAAGAGCGCAACAACGATTTGCACGCCCCACAACAGCGCATCAATATATTATCCGCTTGTTCTGCTCGGCCTTGACAAGGTAGTTCAGACTGTCAGCTTTCTTTATGCGGGCATCATGGGCAGATCCATTTTTAACGGCGGAATGGTTGACTTTCACCTTGAACAGTTCGGCTTGACCGAGATTCCGGGCATCGGCGGCGCAGATCCTTTGGTTTCGGCCATGAAAAGAATACTTGATAACAAAGAGGATTCCTGCCAATATGACCTGACTCCCGAGGGAAATAAAAAGCTCAATGAAAAACTGAGCGTTAATGAAAATGTTTATTATTTTTCATATCCGTTTTCAACAACCGTTGAGGTTCCCGGTCTCGGAATTCAGCTCCCGAGAATCACAACCAATCCCGTTATAATGCTCACTTCTCTTGCAATGGGCGTTATGAAGTTTACCGATCCGGTCAACGGAAATGTTTATGATGACGAGTGGCTTGCAAATGACGCTCTTGTTAATACCGAGAGCGAAAAATATCCGATAGGCGAGCCTTATACAGAATATGACCCCGACAACGTTCAGACGGGTGTGTGGAATGTTATGCCCGTTCAGACGGGAGATCACGGAACGGCAATCGGACTTTTTGCGGATAAGGAAGAAACTCAGCAGTTTTATCTGAATCTCTGCGAAATGCTCAATGCTCTTCCAGACTAAAAAATAATTCAGGAGAGAAATAAGTTGAAATTTGACACGGTTATCGTAGGGGCAGGCCCTGCGGGAATATTCACCGCTCTTGAAATGCTCAGGTGCGGCAGTAAGCAGAAAATTCTTATCGTTGAAAAAGGCAAGGCGGTTGAAGACAGACATTGCCCGAAGGCAAAAATCGGTCATTGCGTAAGCTGTAAGCCTTATTGCCATATAACAACGGGCTTTTCGGGCGCAGGCGCTTTTTCCGACGGAAAGCTTTCGCTCAGCTATGAGGTCGGCGGCGATCTTCCGTCGCTTATCGGCGAGGATGTCGCTCAGGAAACCATTGATTACACCGACAAGATTTATCTTGAATTCGGCGCAGACGAAAAAATCGAGGGTGTCAGCAACAGCGATGCCGTTAAGGAAATCAGAAGCAAGGCAATTCAGACGGGTCTGAAGCTTGTTGACTGCCCGATTCGCCACCTCGGAACCGAGAAAGCGCAGGATCTTTATTATTCAATCGAACAGCATCTTGCAAATAACGGTGTTGAAATGATGTTCGGCTTTGAATGCCTTGATGTTATAATGAAAGATGACAGGTGCATGGGCGTTGTCATAACCGACGGCAAGGTCAGCCATGAGGTTTATGCCGATAACACCGTTATTGCGGCAGGCAGGCGAGGGGCGGATTGGCTCGAGGCAAAATGCGCTCAGCATAATATTGCGCATCAGCCCGGAACCGTTGATATCGGCGTTCGAGTCGAGGTTCGCAACGAAATAATCGAGAAGATAAACGAAGTACTTTATGAATCAAAGCTTATCGGTTATCCTCTTCCGTTCAAAAATAAGGTTCGCACATTCTGTCAGAATCCCGGCGGGTTTGTCAGCCAGGAGAATTACGACAATGACCTTGCGGTTGTCAACGGCCATTCTTATAAGGATATTAAATCCAACAACACAAACCTTGCAATTCTCTGCTCCCATAACTTCAATGAGCCTTTCAATCAGCCGATTGCATATGCTCAGAAGGTTGGCGAGCTGACCAACATGCTCGGAGCGGGGCATATTCTCGTTCAGCGTTTCGGCGATATTCTTGACGGCAAGCGCACTTGGCAAAAGGAGCTTTCGCAGTCCAATGTAAAGCCCACCCTTGTTGATGCCGTTGCGGGCGATATCACCGCCGCAATGCCTTACCGTGCAATGGTTAACATCATCAACTTCATTCAGGCGGTTGATCATGTTGTTCCCGGATTTGCTTCAAGAGAAACGCTTCTCTATTCGCCTGAGCTTAAATTCTACAGCAACCGGGTTAAGATGGATAAGGATTTCAACACAAATGTTGAAGGACTTCATTGCCTCGGCGATTCAAGCGGATGGACAAGAGGACTTATGATGGCTTCGGTCATGGGCGTTCTTATGGGCAGAAAGCTTGCAGAAAAAGAAAAGCATAAAGTTTAACAATAACTGAGCTGTCGCTGAAAATGCGGCAGCTCTTTTTTGCAGATGGCGTTAGAATCGTAAATTAATTAAATTGTAAAAGAGTTTTTTGAAAAAAAGTTCAACAATCTTTTTTTCACCAAAACCGTAAAATGTTCATTCTTTGTTTATATTAGCTAAACAATGAATTGATTTGTTGTGCATAATAACTAAAATAATAATTGGCTTTTCAATTAATCTGTAAAGGCTGAATAGTTTCTGAAAGTTATTTATTTGTGCAGTATGCACAAATATAGATATCGATATTTGTGCAATATCACTTGACAATTTCAAAAAAATGAGTATAATAAAGACACAACAAAAGAAAAGAAAGGATGAATGTTATGAGATTCGACAATGAAACCTATGAAATCGAAAAGGAGCTCATAAAAGAGATCAACAGCGAAAAGAAGTTCCTTACATTCAGAAAGCTTTTCAAGATTCTTGAGCTGAACGCTCTGCTCAGGGGCTGAGAAGCACTCCCGCTGTGAACATTATCCTTACGGATAATTTAATATATTCTGAGTCGGGTTTTTAATCCTGTCTCAGAGCAAAGGAAAAACAGCGCAGACCGTAAATGAGACCTTCAAAATCTCATTTACGGTCTGCTTTTTTTGTCAAAATAATCATCTGCACCGCATATACTATTTACTATAACGGTAGAGTAAGGGCAAATCTGCCACGAGAAACCGTGGTTCGGATTATTACCGTTACCCTAAGGTGATGGGAGTCGAACCCGATATGGTTTAAAACGGTCT
>CAYXVM010000230.1:0-3113 GCA_964468465.1 uncultured Clostridium sp. | reverse complement strand
TAACAACCGTTGATGTTGAAACGGGAGACGCAATCTCAGGCGGTTATTTTTATGTAACCGTTAACGGCGTTAAGGATGAAACCGCAGCCAACTACGGCTCCGAATCATTCAAGGGCTTAACCGCAAAAGAAGAAACTGCTGCTGAGAGCGGTAATACTTATTATAACAGTTACACCGTTCCCGCCGCTCCCACCGGATTCAAAGCAAACGGCACGGCTGCAATTTCCGCTAACAGCGATTTTGTTAACGCAGTTACTGCATTTGAATCCGGCAACACCGTTGCAATCGTTTTTAATCCGATTGAATACAGCGTTGTTTATGACCTTGGAGAAGGCACCGGAAGCATTGATATTACAAATGCAAAATACGGCCAGGAATTCACTCTCCCCACGGCTGACGATGTAACTCTTGAAGGCAAAGTTCTCAGCGGATGGAACACCGCACAGGACGGTTCGGGAACAAACTATGCTCCCGGCGCAAAGGTCAGCAATCTCACTGCCAATGACGGTGAAAGAGTTGTTCTTTATGCTCAGTATGGCGAAGATACAACCGAATACACCGTAACTTATTATACTGCCGAAAACGAGCAGTTCGGCGAGCCTCAGACTTATAAAGCAGGCGATAAAATCACCCCTCCCGCAGCTCCCGAAAAAGAAGGCTTCACCTTTAACGGCTGGATTCTCGGCACAACAGATGACGGCGTTGTCACTCTTCCCGAAAAAATGCCTGGCGAGAATCTCAAAGCTTACGCATCATGGACGGTAAATGATTATAAGGTTACCTATATGAGCGAAGGTGCAGAGATTTCTTCAGCTACCGTTCCTTACGGTTCCGACATTTCCGCAACAATCCCCTCTGACCCCACAAGTGAAACAGGCGTATTTGCAGGTTGGTTTGATTCTGAAGGCAACAATGTTTACAGCTATACAACCGTTCCTGCAAAGGATATCGTATTTACTGCAAAATGGCTCAGAAACGGCAATGTTGTTTACATGGTAGGCGACAAGACCTATGAGACCTATGAAGTAACCGAGGGCGAAAAGATTCCCGTTCCCGAAGATCCCGAGAAGTTCGGTCAGAAATTTGTCGGCTGGGATCCCGAGGTTCCCGAAACAATGCCCAATGAAGACCTCACTTTCAATGCACAGTTTGAAGTTGATAAAGGCTTTGTAACTCTAGTTATTGGCGGAACTGTTATTGCAGGCGGAATCATTGCCGCTATCGCAGGCGCAGGCGCAGCTGCCATTACAGGCGTTTCAATCGTCGGCGGCGTTATTGCAATAATCGGCGCAGCAACTGTTATCAGCAAGACTCACACTGTAACCTATAAGGTTGACGGTAATGTTTATAAGACCTATAAGGTTTTTGAAGGCAAGAGCATTCCCGTTCCCGATGACCCCTCAAAGGACGGCTATGAGTTTGCAGGCTGGAATCCTGAAGTTCCCGAAAAAATGGGTAAGTCAGATCTTACCTTTGAAGCAAAATGGGAGCAGATTAAGGAAGTTGAAGACGATGAAATCCCGTCAACAGGTTCAGCAAAAATAGGCATTGCGGCTTTCGCAGCTCTTGCAGCTTCCGCAGCTGCGGCAATCATCATTGCAAAGAAAAAGAAAAACGATAAGTAATATCTGAGTATTTTTTACGGCAGACCGCTTTAATCGGCGGTCTGCTATTTTTATTATAATTTTTTCATCAAAAATATTTACAAATAAAAAACGAAATATTATAATGTTACACAAAAGGATGTATTTTATCGTTTGAAGGGAAGCGAAATAATGAGAGAAAAAATTCTTGTTCTCGATTTCGGCGGACAGTACAATCAGCTCATTGCTCGCAGGGTGCGTGACCTGTGTGTTTATGCGGAAATTAAGAGCTACAAAACGCCGATTGACGAGATAAAAGCGCAAAACTACAAAGGAATAATCTTCACGGGCGGACCGAACAGCGTTTATGACCCAAAGTCCCCCACTTATTCCGCTGAAATTCTTGAAATCGGCGTTCCCGTTCTCGGAATTTGCTACGGAGCTCAGCTTATGGCTCATCTTGCCGGAGGAAAGGTTAACGCCAATGCCGGCGCAAGCGAATACGGAAAAATAGAGCTTCACAAAAAAGGCGGTTCACTTCTCAGCGAATTTCCCGAGAGCAGCATTTGCTGGATGAGCCACAGAGACTATATTGAAGTTGTTCCCGACGGCTTTACGGTTACAGGCGTTACCGACGACTGCCCCTGCGCCGCAATGGAGAACCCCGAAAAGAGGCTTTATGCCGTTCAGTTTCACCCTGAAGTCAACCATACGGAATACGGAACGGAAATATTCAAAAAATTCCTTTTTGACATTTGCGGCTGCAAAGGCGACTGGATAATGTCTGATTTTGTTGAAGAATCCATCAAAAAATACAGAGAAATGCTCGGCGATAAAAAGGTTCTCTGCGCTCTTTCGGGCGGAGTTGATTCCTCGGTCTGCGCCGCTCTTATGAGCAAGGCAATCGGCAAAAATCTCACCTGCATTTTTGTTGACCACGGTCTTATGAGAAAAAATGAGGGCGATATGGTCGAAAAAGAATTCGCAGCCGCCTTTGATTTTAATTTAATCAGAGTTAACTGCGAGGACAGATTCCTTTCAAAGCTCAACGGAGTCAGCGAACCCGAGCGCAAGAGAAAGATTATCGGCGAAGAATTTATCAGAGTATTTGAAGAAGAATCCAAGAAGCTCGGCAGAATGGATTATCTCATGCAGGGCACGATTTATCCCGATGTTATTGAAAGCGGAACGGGTGACGCCGCCGTTATCAAGAGCCACCATAATGTCGGCGGTCTGCCCGAGAATGTAGATTTTGACGGAATTATTGAGCCTTTGAGAAATCTTTTCAAGGATGAGGTCAGAAAAGTCGGTCTCGAGCTCGGCGTTCCCGAATTTCTGGTCTGGCGTCAACCGTTCCCCGGTCCGGGTCTTGCGGTCAGGTGCCTTGGCGATATCACAAAGAATAAACTTGAAATTCTCCGTGACGCAGACGCAATTTTCAGAGAAGAAATTGCAAACGCAGGCCTTGAACGCAGCATCAATCAATATTTTGCGGTTTTGACCGACACAAAGAGCGTCGGCGTTATGGGC
>CAYXVM010000229.1:0-3138 GCA_964468465.1 uncultured Clostridium sp. | reverse complement strand
CGCAAAGAGCGCCTGAGAGAATCATCGTGCGGATGATTACTTTCTTTACATTAATGCCGATATATTTTGCTGTGTTTTCGCTCTCACCGACAACGCTGATTTCGTAGCCGTGTTTGCTGTATTTGAGATAAACGAACATACAAACCGTGAGAACGGCAACGATAAGGATATTTACAAGATATTTCTGACCGAACAGCTCGGGAATCCAGCCCGCACGGGTTGATGAATTAACAAGACCCATAACGCTTGAACCGCTGGGAACCCATACCATAATTGCAAAGGAAACAAGCTGAATGGCAATATAGTTCATCATCAGAGTGAATAAGCTTTCGTTTGTGTTCCATTTTGCTTTGAAAACCGCAGGAATAAGACCCCATACGATACCGCCGACGAGCGATGCAACAAGCATTGCAGCGATAAGAAGAAAATTCGGAATTTTGTCTCCGACTTCAAACATCAGCACCATGCTGCAAAGTGCGCCGATGAGAACCTGACCTTCTGCGCCGAGATTCCAGAATTTCATTTTGAAAGCCGGAGTTACCGCAAGAGAAATACACAGCAGCATTGCGAGGTTCTGAAGCAAATTCCAGAACTTTCTTTTTGAGCCGAAGCTGCCTTTTACCAATGCGCCGAAAACATCAATAGGATTCTGGTCGGTCAATAAAACGATAATCAATGCACAGACAAGGAGAGAGAATAATATTGCAATTCCTCGGATAAGCCATGATTTCCATGTCGGCAAAGCGTCCTTTGAACGCTTTACAATGTGAAAGAGGGGCTCACGAACCTTTGAATTTGAATCACTCATTATTGCGTCCTCCTTCCGCCTTTTTGGTCATCATAAGACCGATTTCTTCTTTGGTCGTTGTTCTTGCGTCAACAATGCCCGATACGGAGCCTGAGCTCATAACAACAATCCTGTCGCACAGTTCAATCAATACATCAAGATCCTCGCCGACAAAAATGACGGCAACGCCCTTTTCTTTTTGTTCATTGAGAAGATTATAAATCAGATAAGACGAGTTGATGTCAAGACCTCTGACGGGATAAGCCGCCATAAGAACCGTGGGAGCAGCCGCTATTTCTCTGCCGACAAGCACTTTCTGAACATTACCGCCCGAAAGTCTGCGGACGGGAGTTGAAGCGCTGGGCGTTGCAACCTCAAGCTCTTCAATAACCTTTTCGGCGAGAGATTTCGGATTTTTTCTTTCAAGGAAAAAGGTATGACCTTTCTTGTAGCTTCTGAGCATCATATTATCTACGATGTCCATATTTCCGACAAGACCCATGCCGAGTCTGTCCTCGGGCACGAATGAAAGCCTGACGCCAAGCTCTCTGATTTGCGTCGGTGTTTTATCTCTCAGATTATCGGTTGAATTGGTGCTCGGGTTGTTATAGATAATTTCACCGCTGTCAAGCTTTTGCAGACCTGCTATTGCTTCGAGAAGCTCTTTCTGACCGCTGCCCGCAATGCCTGCAACGCCGAGAATCTCACCCGAATTTGCGGTAAATGTTACATTATTCAGAACCTTTGTTCCTTCAAGATTTGTGCAGTTGAGATTCTTAACCGAAAGTCTTTCCTGAGGATTAACAGGGTCGCTTCTGTCAATATTCAGGCTGATTTTTTTGCCGACCATCATTTCGGTAAGCTCGGATTCATTTGTTTCAGCGGTATTGACCGTGCCGATATATTCGCCTTTACGGAGTACCGCAACCTTATCCGAAAGGGCGAGAACCTCATGGAGCTTATGAGTGATGATGATAATTGACTTGCCGTCATCACGCATTCTGCGCAGAACATTAAACAGCTTTTCCGTTTCCTGCGGAGTGAGAACGGCGGTGGGCTCGTCCAGAATCAGAATATCCGCTCCACGGTAAAGCACCTTGATAATTTCAACGGTCTGCTTTTCCGAAACGGACATTTCATATATTTTTCTTGTCGGGTCGATTTCAAAGCCGTATTGCTCGCTGATTTTTTTAATCTGCTCAGCCGAATTCTTGATATTGAACTTTTCTTCTTTAAGACCGAGAACAATATTTTCGGTTGCGCTGAAAATATCAACAAGCTTGAAATGCTGATGAATCATGCCGATTTTATGCTCAAAAGCATCCTTCGGGGATTTGATTACAACTTCTTTTCCATCAATAAAAATCTGACCGGCATCGGGATAATAGATACCGGAAATCATATTCATCAATGTTGTTTTGCCGCTTCCGTTTTCGCCGAGAAGCGAAAGAATCTCGCCCTTGTTGACAACGAGATTGATATCCTTGTTGGCAACTACGGAACCGAAGCTTTTGGTGATATTTCTTAATTCAATAGCGGGAGTTCCCATGTGTTTACCTCCGTCTTATTTTCTGAAAACAACGCATATTGATATGCGCTCTTTTCAACTAATAAAACAAATATTCGGGGCGAAGCAATAGCGCTTCGCCCCTTTGAAAAAGCAATTAAACTTCTGTTATACCGTCGATAAGAATATCGAAATAGGGAGCTGAACGATATTCACTTTCATGGAAGTAACCGTCAGAAACAGCCTCGGTTTCACCTGTGAATGTGCCGTCATCATTAACATCGGCAAGATAAGTGTCAAGAGTCTTTCCGCCAACGGTGAATGTGTCGGTAGCAAATACATGGAGAGTGCCTGCTTCAAACTGAGCCTTAACTTCGTCAAGCTTTGCCTGAGTGCCTTCTGCTGCAACGGCGTCATTGAGTTTAAGAAGCTCTACGGAGCCTGTAGCGATAGTGCCTGTCCAGTCGTTAGCAAAGCTTTCGCCCTTTGCTACTGCGTTGATAGCAAGCTTGTAGTAGGGAGCCCAGTTGATTCTTGATGAAACAAGAGCAGTGTTGGGAGCGATGCTTGCGGTGTCGATGTTGTAAGCAACGTTGGGAACGTTCTTCTCTTCGCAAGCCTTGGGAGCGCCTTCAGAGTCAGCATGCTGGCTGATAAGAACGCAACCGTCGTTGATAAGCTTGAGAGCAGCTTCTCTTTCAAGAGCGATGTCGAACCATGAGTTTGTGTAAACAACTTCCATGGTAGCTGTTTCAACGATTGAACGAACGCCAAGGAAGAATGATGTGTAGCCTGATTTAACCTCAGCATAGGGGAAAGCTCCGACATAACCGAGCTTTGCCTG
>CAYXVM010000228.1:0-3183 GCA_964468465.1 uncultured Clostridium sp. | reverse complement strand
GAGATAGCCCGAGCCGACATTGTAAAGCCCGTAAAGTCCTCCGCCGAGCTTGCCTATCAGGCTCTTTGACGAACGCCCGCTCGTGAGCACAACGGCGATTACACCCGCTATTGCAAGGTATTTGCCGACGGTGAGAACAACAGCAGGCATTCCGCCCGCTATCATGTTGGCGCATATCGGAGCAACGCCCGTAACGAGAAGATAAATCGGAACAGTGTCGCAGATTGCGTCAAGCTTTTTGCCCTCTTTCCAGAGCATCACAAGCCTTACGGCAAGACCGAGATAAAGGTGGCAGATGCCGAACAGGAAAGAGAAAAGCAGCAGAGTCATGGGATTGTTGCCCGCAAGCGGATCCATCCAGATTGCGATATCCGCCGTTGTCAGATTCTTGCCGAAGAAATTATTTGCAACAACGGGGATAATGTCGCCGAACCAGCCGCCGAACATTGCGCCCCAGAACATCGTTGAAATTCCGCAGTAGAAAAACAAATTCATGTTTTTCTTCATGTTTTCTTCAAGCTTCATCTTTTTCTTTGCGATGAATGTAAACAGAACCATTAGCAGACCGTAGCCCGCATCCGAAAGCATAAGTCCGAAGAAGAAATAATAGAAAAACGACATTATCGGGCTTGGGTCGGGGTCTTTTTTCGACGGAAGCGCATACATTGCAGTTATGGACTCCATCGGAGCGTTGAACTGATTGTTTTCGAGCAGAACGGGAACATCTGCATCCTCGGGCGGGTCGGAAGCCGAAACTGCGACGGTATATTTTTCTTCAAGCTGTGAAACCAGCTTTTCAAGCCGTTTTTCGGGAACATAGCCGCTGATTATGATGACATTTTCGCTCGTTGAAAGCAAATTCAGCGCCTCATACTTATCGTGCCTTATTGAAAAATAATCCCGCACGAATTCAATGTCGCTTCTGTTCGAGGCAAGCTTTTCAATCTCTTTTTGGCTCGATTTGATTTCATCAAGCAGCTCGTCAATCCGTTTTTTGCACCTCTCGTAGCGAACAATGGGCGGATGCTTTGTCGGATCGGTCGGATAAGCAAAACCGAGAGACCTCAGAGCATCATTCACTTTCTCTTTGCATTCTCTGTGGCAAACTGCGAAAACGCCGCTTCGGTCTTTATCGTGAAAAATAATTTCAATTTCAAGCTTTTCCTCGCCGTCAAGCAAAGGTGCAAGCGCAATTGAAAGGCTCTCCGCCGTGTAATCGCCCGGCATTGTTCCGATAAACGCCGCCGTGGTCTGCGTTCCCGCAAACTGCATGGGAACATCGAGCGAAAGCCACGGTTCAAGCCCGTCCATGGAAGCCCTGAGCCTTGCAATCTGTGCTTTTGAATCAGCTATTGTTTTTTCGCAACAGCAGATATTATAGCAGACCGCAAGCATCCTGTCGGCTATATCCGATTTCTTGATATACTCCGAAACTGACATTTCCCGCCTTGCTTCAAAGGATGAAAGCAAGCCTTTTTTCTGCGGAGCATATTTATTGAGAATATCGAGAGCCGTCTGAGCCGTGTCCATATATTTTTCAAGCTGAGACGCCGTTCTGCCCGATGAAAGCTTTGAAAGGCCTTCGGTTTCCTCCTGCTCGTGAAGCTCAATAACGGAGCGCATCTGAAGAAAATCGAAAATATCCTTGCCCTGCTCAATCGGGGCGGCTATTTCGAGATATTTCATTTTAAGCTTTGCCAAGAAAACACCTCCCTGATATAGATTTTAAGGCGCAGGATCAAATCATATCGCTGATTATCGCCGAAACGGCTTCATCGCTCTTTTTCAGCGCAGCCGATTTGATTCCCTCCGCCTTGGATTTTGCATTTTTTGCCGCTTCATCCTGCATTTTCTTGCTTTCAGCCATTGCTGCGGATATTATCTCTTTTGCGGCTTTGTTAGCCTCATTTTTGAGAAATTCTTCTCTTTCAGACGCTTTTGCTTTGGCATCTGCAATCATTTTTTCTCCTTTTTCTGCCGCAGAAGCAGTTTCAAGCGCACCGGATTTTTCGGCGGCAAGGAGTGCATTCACCATTTCGGAAGCCATAAAAAATCGCCCTCCATATAGAAATTTATATTATTATATATCAATTTTTTCGTTATTTCAATACCTAAAATGACAGAATATATACCACAAAAACTTTTTTCTGTGTGACTATTGCCTATTTTTGAGAAACAGAGTATAATATTGAGATGAGTTAGCGGACAAACGCAATCTCTGAAAAACAAGGAGGAAAAATAAAAATGAAATTTTATCCGCTCGACCTTGCAGAATTAATAAAGGAAAGAGACATTGAGGGCATCATTGCGCTGACCATTTCAAAACTGCCGCTGCTGATTTCTGCGGCAATCATAATCGCTGTCGGCTTTGCCGTTGCAAATCTTATCGGTAAAATTCTTATCAAGGCTCTGTGCGCCAAGGGCATTGACCCCTCAATACACTCATTTATCAGAACGATTGTAACGCTGATTCTGAAATTTGCCGTTATTCTTTCGGCTCTTTCAACATTAAATATTGATGTCAATTCTTTTTTGACAGCGCTCGGAGCTGCGGGAATCACCGCCGGTATCGGCCTGCAATCAAGCATCAGTCAGCTTGCAAGCGGAATTCAGATTCTTGTTAACCACCCGTTCAAGAGCGGAGATTTTATTGATATCGGCTCTGTCAGCGGCAAGGTTCACGAGATAAAAATGATGTATACCGAGCTTATTACGCTCGATAACAAGCGTGTTATTATTCCGAATTCGACAATAACAAGCAGTAATATCATCAACTACAATTCCGAAAGCAGACGCAGGCTTGACCTCGTTTTCTCGGTCTCTTACGACGCCGATATTTCAAAGGCGAAAGAGGTT
This sequence comes from uncultured Clostridium sp., assembly GCA_964468465.1. Lineage (GTDB taxonomy): Bacteria > Bacillota > Clostridia > Oscillospirales > Acutalibacteraceae > CAG-177. The sequence goes on along the minus strand of CAYXVM010000228.1, from coordinate 327 downwards.
CTGCTTGAGACGGTCAAAGCAAACAAGCTTATTCTCACCGACCCCGCACCCATCATCGCAGTCAAGGAGCATGCGGCAAGCTCGATAAACCTTGCCTGCCTCATCTGGTGCTCAAGCGATGACTATTGGGACGCATTCTATTCAATGCAGGAATCCGTTAAGCTCGCATTTGACAGCAACGGAATTCCCATCCCCTATAATCAGCTTGATGTGCATATCGTAAAGGCTATGGGAGTTGAACACAATATGCCGAAAAGTTGATATTACGGCGCATTTTCACTTTTTCACCGTTGTCGGGCGTCAGCCCGACTGCCGTCTCAAAAGCAA
>CAYXVM010000227.1:0-3236 GCA_964468465.1 uncultured Clostridium sp. | reverse complement strand
GGGCGTTGAATCCATTGATTCCGCCGCAGACCCCGTTATCGGAATTGATGACGATGATGAAAACTATGTGCTTCCCCGTCCTCTAAAGGCGGGCGACACGGTTATAATCCGTGACATCGGCAAAAGCGCAAAGGTTCTCTCCCCCGCCGATAAGAACGGCAATGTTGAGGTTCAGGCAGGCTCGATAAAAACAAGAGTCAAGCTTGCAAACCTACGCCTTTGCGAAAATGCTCCGAAGAAAAAAGAGACCCGCTCAACGGCAAAGCTTCAGGGCGAAAGCAGGCTCAACATGTCGCCGTCAACGAGGCTTGACCTGAGAGGCATGACGGTTGACGAATGTCTGATTGAACTTGACAGATTCATCGATATGGGGCTTCGCACGGGGCTCAGTGAATTTACGATAGTCCACGGAAAGGGAACGGGTGCGCTCAGAAGCGCAGTAACCCGTTATCTCAAGTCGTCGCCCTATGTCAAAACGAGCCGTTTAGGCGTTTACGGCGAGGGCGAGGACGGCGTTACAATAGTAACCTTGAAGTGATTTTGTAAAGTGCATCAGCTTTACAAGCGCTGAACACCGTCTGCGTGTAAAAAAGTTTTCCACATCACAAATGTGAAAAAGTGAATACATCTTGTGTTTCGGGCATGATTTTGCCACAAACTATGGATATTTTTTCACTTTTCAACCCGAAACGGGCAAAAAAAGTGGATAAGCCGTGCAAAAGCCGACAAAATTATGCTTGACAACGCCGTTCATTTTTAGTATAATAGGCATCTGTAAAGTGACTGTGCTTTACAGATGCTCTTATTTTTAATTCGCTTTTTTCTGCATAAAAAGCTTTAAATCTGAGGAAAGGAGGGTCAAAATTTGGCAAAAAACTATGAGATGGCCGTATTAATCGATTTTTACGGCGAAATGCTCACCGCAAAACAGCGTGATTTTTTGGAATATTATTACAATGACGACCTTTCTCTTTCCGAGATCGCAGAGAACGAAGGCATCACCCGTCAGGGAGTGCGTGACGCCATCAAGAGAGCCGAAACCCAGCTTCAGGAAATGGAAAATAAGCTCGGCATGGCAAAGCGATTTGAAGAAATGCGAAGAAGTCTTAATGATATAATTGATTATGCCAACCGCATTTCGGATTATAATATCCGCCACAGTCTTTCAAAAGAAATCAATGACTACAGCGTCGGCATCAAGGCGGCGGCAATGTCGCTGCTTGAATAATCAGCATTGACGCACAAAATACATAAAAATCCGAGGTGAAAAAATTGGCATTTGAAGGTCTTTCCGAGCGTCTTGAAAACGCATTCAAAAATCTTCGCAGCAAAGGCAGCTTGACCGAAGCCGATGTTCGCAGCGCAATGCGTGAGGTGCGAATGGCTCTGCTTGAAGCCGATGTTAACTACAAGGTTGCCAAGGATTTCACAAACACCGTAACTGAAAAAGCCATCGGCGAAAAGGTAATGGAAAGCCTCACCCCCTCTCAGATGGTTATTAAAATAGTTCGTGAGGAGCTTGTCAGCCTCATGGGCGGAACCAAAAGCCGCCTTGCCTATGCAAGCCACCCTCCGACAATCGTTCTCCTCTGCGGATTGCAGGGTTCAGGTAAAACAACTCACTGCGCAAAGCTTGCACTTATGCTGAAAAAAGAGGATCACCGTCCTCTGCTTGTCGCCTGTGATATCTACCGCCCCGCCGCTATCAAACAGCTTCAGGTTGTCGGCGAACAGGTCGGCGTTCCCGTTTTTGAAATGGGACAGACGAATCCCGTTGAGATTGCCGAAAAGGCCGTTGCTCTTGCCAAAGAACGAGGTTACGACTATGTTATCCTTGACACCGCCGGCCGTCTTCATGTTGACGAGGAGCTTATGGACGAGCTTAAAGCCGTCAAAGCGGCAGTTAAGCCTCACGAAATACTGCTTGTCGTTGACTCAATGACCGGTCAGGACGCAGTTAATGTTGCAACGGCGTTTGATGACGCTCTCGGCATTGACGGTCTTATTCTTACAAAGCTTGACGGCGACACAAGAGGCGGCGCCGCCCTCTCCGCAAGAGCGGTCACGGGCAAGCCGATTAAATTCGTCGGCATGGGCGAAAAGCTCGACAATCTCGATGTTTTTCATCCCGACAGAATGGCTTCAAGAATTCTCGGCATGGGCGATGTTCTTTCGCTGATTGAAAAGGCTGAAACCGCAATCGACGAAAAGAAAGCCGCTGAGCTTGAAAAGAAGCTTTTGCAAAATAAATTCGACCTTAACGATTTGCTCGACCAGTTTGAGCAGATTCGCAAAATGGGTTCGCTCCAGGATACGCTCGCTCTTATCCCCGGAATCGGCAACAAAGCCAAAGACATTGATATTGACGAGCGCAAGTTTGACCGCATGAAAGCAATAATCCTTTCCATGACGGAAAAAGAAAGAGTTAACCCCGATATCATCAATCCGTCCCGCAAAAAACGAATCGCCGCAGGCTGCGGTCAGTCGGTTGAAGAAGTCAACAAGCTTCTCAATCAGTTCAGGCAGATGCAGAAAATGTTCAAGCAGTTCGGCGGCAAAAGAGGCGGCAAACGCCGCAGGAAGCAGCAGTTCAGGCTTCCCAAGGATTTTGACCCCTCACAGTTCGGAATGTAATTCAGCTTTTTGCTGATACATTATATATTAATATTGTTTATAATTATTTTGGAGGAATTTTATCATGGCAGTAAAAATCAGACTTCGCCGTATGGGCGCAAAGAAAGCACCTTTCTATCGCATTGTTGTTGCAGATTCAAGATATCCCCGTGACGGCAGATTCATCGAGGAAATCGGAACCTACAACCCCACCGTTGCTCCCTCAGAGGTAAAGGTTGACGCTGAGAAGGCAAAGCAGTGGATTGCAAACGGCGCTCAGCCCACAGACACCGTTAAGGCTCTTCTCAAAAAAGAGGGCGTTCTTTAATCCGCCGCTTTTAAGAGCACCACAATAAAGGAGTAACCCCTATTATGAAAGATTTACTTGTCAGCATTGCTCAGGGTCTTGTTAACGACCCCTCGCAGGTAAGCGTTACCGTTGACGAGCCCACGGACGACGGCGTTGTTGTCTGCCATCTTCATGTTGGTGAGGAGGACATGGGCAGAGTTATCGGCAAGCAGGGCAGAATTGCGAAAGCAATCCGCACGGTTATGCGTGCTGCTGCGACCCGTCAGAACACAAGGGTTGTTGTAGAAATTGATTAAGGAATTTCTTGAAATCG
>CAYXVM010000226.1:0-3243 GCA_964468465.1 uncultured Clostridium sp. | reverse complement strand
TCAGATTGGAGGGATAAAAATGTTTGCTTCTTCGAGAAATAACATGATTAAAGGTATGGGCATCGGTCTTGCCGTAGGAACGGCCGCTGCGATTGCTGGAACTCAGCTTATGTCTCCCGGCGTCAGAAGAGCCTGCAAAAAGGGCGCTGCAAAGTGCATGAGAAATGTAGAAAGCATGGTAAACGGCATAGCTTCAATGGCTAAGTAATCAGCTGTTAAAGTTACTCATTGCTTTTTCGGTTTCCCCGTTAACCATAAGCACGGCGGCGGCGCAGGCATTTTCGGCGGCGTCCCTCAGAGCGTCAAGCTCGTCTTTTTTGAAGCTTGAAAGCACCCAGTCGGCAAGCTCGTAGTCGGGATGCGGCTTTTGACCTATGCCGAGCTTGATTCTCGGCATCGCATCGGAATTCATCTGATAAATAATGCTTTTCATTCCGTTGTGGCCGCCGTCGCTGCCCTTGCGCCTGATTCTCATTTTGCCGCAGGGCAGGGAAATATCGTCAAATACGATAATGATTCTCTCAGGAGGAATTTTATAGAACGATGCGGCTTCACGAACGGCTTCACCGCTGTTGTTCATAAAGGTTTGCGGCTTCATCAGCAGACATTTGTGACCTTCAAGGTCGATTGAAGCCGTGACAGCCTTGAACTGAATTTTGTTGATCTTAACGCCGCTTTTGTCGGCGAGCAGGTCAGCAAACAGAAAGCCTGCATTGTGGCGGGTAAGCTCATATTTTTTGCCCGGGTTGCCAAGACCGACAATCAGGAATTCGGGAGGGCCGGACGGGGTTTTTCTTTTAAAAAACGGACTCATTATGACTGAAATTCTCCTTATTTTTCTGCAGGGGCTTCAATGGGAGCTGTTTTGGTTTCTTCAACGCTCTCCGTTCCGTCGTCATATTCCTCCGGAGTTTCGGAGTATACTATACTTATATCCATTTTGTCAACAAGCGCATGGATTTCATCGTCAGAGAGCAGAATCTGAGAGCTGAGCACGTTGAACGAGGTCGGAACGGTTGCTCCGGGCGCAATGCTGAGAGCACCGCCGAGGCTTGTGCCGATATAAACGCCGTCTTTGCCGTTATCCTTGACCTCAAAGCCGTAAACGGTTATGTTGGTGTCGCCGTTGTTTTTGATGTCGATCATCTGATCATAGGCGAGCCATTCCGAGGGGGCTTCAAAGAATTTTGCGGCGGTTTCTTCGCCCATCTGATATTCATTGACAAGGGATTTTTTGAATCTGTCGGGATTCATGGAGTAGGCTTCAATGATTCCTGCGCTCTGAACATAATCTCCTTTTACGGCTGTAACTTCTTTATCCGAGCTTGAAGCGCCGGGTCCGAAAAGAAAATAACCGCCGATACCAGCTGCCGCAACAACGGCAACGATGATGATTGCAATAATAATTTTTTTCTTCATTCTTTTTGTCCTCCAATTAAAGTAATGGAAAAAATTCCGTATACATTATGACAGATTTTTATACTAAAAACAATAGTTTTTATGTTAATTTTTTTTGTTACCATAATAATCCGAAGCGTGATGTTGAACATTATAATATGAGTCAATAATATAATTACTTTATATAATACATTTGCCAAAGGTCAGAAATAATTCTTGATTTTGGTCAAAAAAGTTTGACCTTCGCCGAAAAGTCAAAAAATTAAAAAATCTTGAAAATTAAAGAAAATTGAAGAAAACAGGAGATAATCTCAAAAATTGAGGTATAAATACTGAAATTTGACTTTTTCTGACCTTTGACCTTTTGACCTTTCCTGACTATAATGTAAACAAAGGTCAAAGAAAGTCAAAGACAAACCGCCGAAACGGCGGACAGACATAAAAAGAAAAGAGCTGATGAAAATGAGTCTTAGCAATCAGATAACAAGGCTTCTGTTGGAAATGCTTGACAGCGACGGCACAACCGAAATTCAGCGCAACGAGCTTGCGCAGACTCTCGGCTGTGTGCCGAGCCAGATAAATTATGTTATCTCCTCCCGCTTCACTCCCGAGCAGGGATATATCGTTGAGAGCAGGCGTGGAGGCGGAGGCTACATCAAGATAACAAGGGTCAACATTGACCGACCCTCGCTGATAATGCATACGGTCAACTATATCGGCGATTCGATAGATTATGCAACCTGCAACGCCAACATTATGAATCTTCTCCATAACGGCTCGATTGATAAGCAGAGCGCAAAGCTCCTGCTTGCCGCAACGGGAGAAAATGCGCTGAAAGCTTTGCCTCAGCCCGAAAAAGACAGGGTCAGGGCTTCAATACTCAAACAAATGCTTCTGTCACTTAACACTTAATAAGATATTGGGAAAGGATGATTGATTATGTTATGTCAGAACTGCGGAAAAAATGAAGCAACAACTCACATCAAGCAAATTATTAACGGCGATATGGCAGAAAGCCATCTTTGCTCCGAGTGCGCCGCTCATCTGGGCTATTCGGATATGTTCTCGGGCTTCGGCCTGAATCTTTCGGAGCTGTTCGGAGGTTTCCTCGGCGATATGACTCCTTCGCTGACCTCAATCGGCACTAAGAGATGCGCTAAATGCGGAACCTCGTTTGATGAGATAGTCCGTGACGGCAGAGTGGGCTGTGCAGACTGCTACAGAACCTTCTATGACCGTCTGCTGCCTTCAATTCAGAGGATTCACGGCAAGATTAAGCACAACGGCAAGACGGTTTCGGCTTCAGCCGCCGAACCCAAGGTTGAAACCAAAGAAGAAAAAATCGAGAAGCTTAAAGCGGCAATGAATGACGCCGTTGCAAAGCAAGATTTTGAAAATGCGGCAAAAATCAGAGATGAAATAAAAGCGCTTGAGGGAGGCGAAACCAAATGAGTAAATGGTATATTGAAAAAGGCGATCAGGGCGATATAGTATTGAGCACAAGAATCCGCCTTGCAAGAAACCTTGACGATTATCCGTTCCCCGCAAAGCTTGATGCGGCGGGAAAGAATAAGGTAAATACAATTATAAAGCAAGCCTTGTTTGAAAATGATGCCAAGGATTTCAGCTACATTGAAATGAAAGACCTTTCAAGGCTTCAGGCGGTTTCGCTTGCCGAACGCCATCTGATAAGCCCCGAGTTTGCCTCAAAGCAAGACGGAAGTGCGCTTGTCCTTTCGTCTGATGAGAGCGTAAGCATTATGCTCTGCGAGGAGGATCACATAAGGCTTCAGGTCATGAAAGCCGGACTTGCGCTTGAAGAAGCTTATGACATAGCCGACAAGC
>CAYXVM010000225.1:0-3248 GCA_964468465.1 uncultured Clostridium sp. | reverse complement strand
GTATTTGTGCTTGCAAGAGCAAAAGTGAATTATTTCTTTGACAAAAGCGGCAGAATAACAGTCACCGCTTCGCTGAAGAAGCTTTGCCCGCTCACCAACCAGCTCCCCCGCTTCGGCGTTCATGCCGAGCTTAACGGCGGCTTTGAGAATGTTGAATATTACGGCAGAGGACCCGTTGAAAACTATTCCGATTTCAAAGAGCATTCGCCCATCGGAATTTATGAAACAACGGTTTCAAAAATGGCTCATAAATATATCAAGCCGCAGGATTCGGGCAACAGAGGCGACATTCGCTTCGGAATGCTTTCGGACAAAAACGGAGCAAGCATTAAGTTTGAGGCAAATGAAAAATATCTCAACTTCAATGCAAATCATTTCACTCTCGGTCAGCTGAAAAAAGCCAAGCATATCGAGGATTTGCCCGATATCGACACCACCTTTGCGGCAATTGACGGCTTTGTCCGTGGAACAGGCTCAGGCAGCTGCGGACCGATTCCGTCAAAAGAACACATTATCAGATTCGGCTACACTCACCCGATTAAATATTCATTTATCGTTACCCTAAGGAGTCGCCATGATTTTTAACAGTTTATCTTTTAATGCGGTTTATTCTGCAAACGGCAAAGAGTTTGAAACGAACGATTTAAAAAACGGGCATTTTGAAATATCCGTTGAGGTCTGCGGAGACTGCATTTATGCGGGAATAAAGCCCAAAACCGCAGTTTCATTCAAAAAGCTTTGTTTTGAACTCCCCTATCGTTATTCTCGTGAGAGCAGAATATTCGTTAACGGTTATCAGAGCTGGACGGACAGCCTTGAATATTCCGTTGGCGAAAGCATGAATGAACTGACGAAGCTGACCGAATTCTGCATAACCAAAACTCCGATTAAGGCTATCGGTTTTCCGAAATCGGGCGATTCGCTTTTTCACAAATTTCCGAGAAAGAGCAACCTTTTTTACGGCTGGTCATACGGCTATGTCAGAAACGGCGGAAATGTTACGGTTTTCGGTTCGCTTGATGAGAGAAGCGGCTTTACATGCATAACCTTTGATGTTGATAAAAATGCCGTCATAATAGAAAAAGAGATTGACGGCGTTGTTTTCGACAGCGAAAAAAGAATTCTTTCGTTTGCGGTTATCAGCGGAAGCTATGACGAAGCGTTTGACAGCTATTTTGATAAAATGGGAATATCCTGCCGCCAAAGCAAGCGCAGAACAGGCTATACGACATGGTATAATTATTACGGCGGAATAACTCAAGAGGTTGTCTGCCGAGATCTGGAGAGCATCAGGAATCTCGACACCGATTTTGACTGCTTTCAGATTGACGACGGCTATCAAGCGGCAATCGGTGATTGGCTGATCACCGACAAAAAGAAATTCCCGAGCGGAATGAAACATATTGCCGACGAAACCCACAAAAGCGGCATGGAGGCAGGGCTTTGGCTTGCACCGTTTGCGGGCGTTCCCGGCTCACGCCTTTTCAAAGAGCACAGGGATTGGTTCATCAAAGCAAAAAACGGCAAGCCCTATAAAACGGGTCATAATTGGGGCGGTTTTTATTCGCTCGATATTTATAACGAGTCCGCCCGCAATTATATAAAAAAGGTGTTTGACACGGTTCTTAATGATTGGGGCTTTGACCTTGTTAAGCTTGATTTCCTTTACGGCGCATGCGTTCTGCCCTTGCATAATAAATCACGGGGCGAAATTATGTGCGACGCAATGGATTTGCTCCGTGAGTGCTGCGGTGACAAGCTGATACTCGGCTGCGGAGTGCCGCTGATGCCCGCTTTCGGCAAGGTTGATTATTGCCGCATCGGCTCTGATATTTCGCTGAAATGGGAACGCTCAAAAAATATTATCCGTGAAGATGTTTCAACTCCTCACGCCGTTTCAAACAGCATCTTCAGGCGGCATCTTGACGGCAGAGCGTGGCTGAATGACCCCGATGTTTTTCTGCTTCGTGACAGTAACATCAAAATGAGCTTTGAGCAAAGAAAGCTGCTTGCAAAGATTAACGGCTTATGCGGAAAACTGCTTTTTATTTCGGATAATGTCAGCGACTATTCGCCCGAAAAACTGAAGGTTCTGAACGATACATTCGCCGAGAAAAGCATTATAATCCATTCCGCAGAATTTGTTGAAAAGGATATAATGGAGCTTGATTACAGCGAAAACGGTCAAAGAACCAAGCTGCGTTTTAATATCAGAACAGGAATAATTATATAATATGAGGTGTATTCAATGAAGAAATCAGCAATTACGGCAATTTGTGTTTCGGCAGCATTGGTAGCTGCGGCAGCGGTGACGGTCGGCGTTCTGGTGGTTAAGCCTTCTTCAGCCATTAACAAAAACCGCAATAATCTGACCGTTAAAAGTGCCGATGAAAGAATCTCGGGCGGCGATTACATTCATTTTCTCAGCACGGGCAGTTCAGACGCAATTTTAATCGAAAGCGACGGAAAGTTTGCAATGATTGACGCAGGAGAAGATACGGACAATCCCCGTGGCTTTGAAGGTCTGGAGCTTGAGGGCTTTGAAGAAAAGGTAGTTAAGTATCTTAAGGATAACGCCGCCGATGAAAACGGAAAAGTTCATCTTGATTTCGTTCTCGGAACCCACAGCCACAGCGACCATATAGGCGGCTTTGACACGGTTATCAACGATGAGGATATCGAAATCGGCAGGGCATATCTGAAAGAATATGACAGCAGTAAAATAAGAGACTATGAGGTTGAAAAATGGGATAACCAAGAGGTTTATGACCAGATGGTTCAGGCGCTCAATGCAAAAAATGTTCCCATAATCAGCAAGCCTGACGGAAAGCCGTTTTCGCTCGGCAATTTTACAATCACGCTTTTCAACACCGATGACCCCGAAAATGACGATAAGGTCGGTGAAAACGATCAGTCATTCGGCGTTCTGATTGAAAAGAACGGCACAAGAGTTTTCTTATCGGGAGACATGGATAACATAACAGGCGATGAAAAAAGGCTTGCCCCCGAAATCGGAAAGATTGATCTTCTCAAGGTCGGCCATCACAGCTATCATTATTCATCAACTGCAGGATTCATCAGAACTCTTTCTCCCAAATACTGCGTTATCACAAACAATGAATCCTCCGTTCAAAGAAGCACTCTTCTGAGAATTGAAAGAATCGCAAACAGCACAATTCTCATAACGGGCAAGGAGAACGGCGTTATCGCCGAAATCGGCTCAAACGGAGATATTATTTTCTATAACT
>CAYXVM010000224.1:0-3259 GCA_964468465.1 uncultured Clostridium sp. | reverse complement strand
GTCTGAACGGCATCGGTTGTTATTGAGCGGACATTGACGGTTACGGGGTCTTTCATGTAAAGCTTTGCCTTTTTGCGGGCAACAAAATACTTTTTGCCGCTCTGCCTTGACATTTCATAGGCAAGCGGTATGCTTTTTGCCTCGGGAGTTACGATATAATCAAACTCGGGAAGCCTTTTGAGAAGCTCTGTTGCGGAATGAACAGTCACTTCAACATCGCCGAAAAGAATGAATGCGGCAATATCAAGCTTATCGTTGATGGGGCAACGAAGAAGGTCTCTTTCAAGCCCTGCAATATTTACTCTGTAGTATTCTGACATTTCTTTCTCCTCCTAGGGTAACGGTAATAATCCTGACCGAATCAGCCAGCAGGCCAGCCGAAGTCTCTGCCGCTCATCATGTGGAAATGAAGATGCTTGACAGTCTGACCTGCGCTGTCGCCGCAGTTATTGACGATTCTGAAACCGTCAAAATTCTTCTCTTTTGCGATTTTTGCCGCAACCTCAAAAATATGGGCAACAACTAAGCTGTTGCTTTCATTTATTTCAGCGGCGGAAGCAATATGCTCCTTGGGAATAATCAGAATATGCTCGGGAGCCTGAGGCTCAATATCGTTGAAAGCATAAACCAAATCGTCCTCATAAACCTTTGACGAGGGAATCTCGCCTTTGATTATCTTGCAGAAAATGCAATCCATAATAACACTTCCTTAATTATTTTAACATGTCTTTGACGATATCGGCAACGGAATCCATTGCCGCCTTAACGCCCGAAATATCTTTTGTTCCCGCCATTGCGCTGTCGGGTCTGCCGCCGCCCGAACCGCCGGCAAGCTTGGAAACAGCCTTGGCAATATTGCCCGCATGTGCGCCGAGAGCAACAGCCTGCTTGCCGCATGCACATGCGAAGTTTGCGCCCGTCTTGTCTGCGCTTATGCCGCAGATAACCGCAACGGCATTTTCGGTCTCCTTAACCTTATCGCCCATTGCACGAAGCTCGCCGGGGTTAACGCCCTCAACGGTCAATGCAACAAGCTTAACGCCGCCGATTTCAACGGCATCACTCATGATATCGCCCGTTTTAAGCTGAGAAACCTCGCTTCTGAGCTGTTCAATTTCTTTTTCTTTTGCTTTAAGATCAGCCATAAGAACCGAAGCTCTCTTGTCAAGCTCGGTTACATTCGCAAGCTTCATTGCGGCGGCTGTATTTCTGATAAGAGAATTATCTTTTGCGATATAATCAAGCACGCCGTAGCCCGTTACGCCCTCAATTCTGCGAACGCCTGCGGCAACAGATGATTCGGAAACTATTTTGAACAGACCGAGCTTACCCGTGTTATTGACATGAGTACCGCCGCAAAGCTCGGTTGAAAAATCGCCTGCTTTAACAACACGGACAATATCGCCGTATTTTTCGCCGAACAGAGCCATGGCTCCGAGCTTTTTGGCTTCATCAATGGGCATTTCAACGCTCGTTACGGGCATAGCCTCCATGATAATCTCATTGACTCTTTTTTCAACTGCTGAAAGCTCGTCGGAGGTCAGAGCCGAGAAATGAGTAAAGTCAAATCTTACGGCTGATGAATTAACAAGCTGACCTGCCTGCTCAACATGGGTGCCGAGAGTTTCTCTGAGCGCCGCCTGAAGCAGATGAGCCGCCGTGTGATTTCTTGCCGCCGCCTCTCTTGTCTTAACACAAATTTCAGCCTTAACGCCGTCGCCGACAGAAATACTTTCGCCCTCAACGATTTTGCCGAAATGAACAAAAACGCCGTCGGGGGTTTTAGTTGTTGAAGAAACTTCAAATACTGCATCACCGGTTTTGATTCTGCCGCAGTCGCCTGCCTGACCGCCGCTTTCGCCGTAGAAAACGGTTCTGTCAAGCACAATTGCAGCCTCGGAATCTGCAGAGGCAAACTCCGCCCTCTCGCCGCCTGAAATAACGGCTTTTACGGTTGCATCGCAGGTATAATCGGTGTAGCCGAGGAATTCGGTTGCGCCGCAGTCTTTGAGCGAAACGCTGCCGCCCTTCCAAGCTTCTGCGCCTGCGTCCTTGCGTGCAGCTCTTGCCGCCGCTCTGCTCTCGGCATAAAGGCGGTTATATTCATCGATATCGACAGTCATTCCTCTTTCGGTCAGAAGCTCTTTAGTCAGGTCAATCGGGAAACCGAAGGTATCCTGAAGCTTGAACGCATCTGCACCGCTGAGAACCTTGCTGTCGGTGTTCTTAATAATATTTTCAAGAAGATTAAGACCTGTATCGATAGTCTTGTTGAAGCTTTCTTCCTCAGCCTTGATAACCTTAACAATAAGGTCATGCTTTTCTACAAGGTTGGGATATGCTTCTGCATTTTCTCTGATAACGGTTTCGCATACTTTATAAAGGAACAAGCCGTCAATTCCGAGCAATCTGCCGTGGCGGGCGGCTCTTCTGAGCAGACGGCGGAGAACATAGCCTCTGCCCTCGTTTGAGGGCATAACGCCGTCACCTATCATAAAGGTTGTGCTTCTGATATGGTCGGTAATAACACGAAGCGAAACATCGCTCTTTTCGTTTTCATGGTATTTGATGCCCGAAAGGTCAATAACATGCTTCATTATATTCTGAACGGTGTCAACCTCAAAGAGGTTATCAACGCCCTGCATGATGCAGGCAAGGCGTTCAAGACCCATGCCCGTGTCAATATTACAGCTTTTGAGCTTTGAATAATTGCCGTTGCCGTCATTATCGAACTGAGTGAAAACAAGATTCCAGAATTCAACAAATCTGTCGCAGTCACAGCCGACTTTACAATCGGGCGAACCGCAGCCGTATTTTTCTCCACGGTCAAAATAAAGCTCTGAGCAGGGGCCGCAGGGGCCTGAGCCGTGCTCCCAGAAATTATCTTCCTTGCCGAATCTTACCATATGGTCGGGAGCAATGCCGATTTCCTTTGTCCATATATCATAGGCTTCATCGTCTTCAAGATAAACGCTGATATAGATTTTATCCTTGGGCATTTTCATAACTTCCGTGCAGAATTCCCATGCCCAGCGGGTTGCATCATGCTTGAAATAATCGCCGAAGGAGAAATTGCCGAGCATTTCAAAGAAGGTGCCGTGGCGGGCGGTGATGCCGACTCTCTCAATATCGGGGGTGCGGATGCACTTCTGGCAGGTTGTGACCCTTGTTCTCGGCGGGGTCAGCTCGCCCGTGAAATACTTTTTGAGCGGAGCCATGCCTGCATTGATAAGCAGAAGGCTTTTGTCGCCCTGAGGAA
>CAYXVM010000223.1:0-3264 GCA_964468465.1 uncultured Clostridium sp. | reverse complement strand
GTCGGGAACGACAACGGTAAAGCCGCAGTCTTTAACTGTCTGAGCAATGCCGCTTACAATATCCGCAAGCGCCGAGTAAATATCAGCCATAATTGATCTCCTTTTTAAACTGCAATAATTGTAACTTATTATAACATATTAATATATAAAGATAGTTCTACAATAGAAAATATAATATAATATTTAATATATTTATAAAAATTTGTTGGATTTTTTGCTAAAAAAGGGAGCATATCGAAGCCTGATTTCAAGCCTCGGATATGCTCCCGAAAATTTCTTTTTTGTTGCCTTTATAATACCACAAAATCGCCGAAAAGTCAAGTCTTGTTGTCGGTTCTGCTTTGTGGTATTAGGAATAGTGAGGTGATTTAACATGAAAGAAAACAAAACCGCTCTTATGTGCGCCTTTGCAAGGGCTTACCATGCCGAGAATGCAAAACCGCCGATTTTTAACGATTATCTTGCAAAGCAGCTTTTAAGCGACGAAGAATACGGAATGATTGCAAAAAGCCTGACTGACGGAATCGGCTTTTTCAAGCCCGATTTTGAGGGCGATAAGCAATCGGCTCTCGACGCCGCAGTCAGCGTTATTGCTCCGCCCGTGCTTGCCCGAAGCGCATTTGCAGAGCGTTCGCTTGAAACCGCCTGCCTTATCGGAACGAGCGTATATGCGCCTATCGGCTCGGGATATGACACCTTTGCCTACCGTTCGCTTCACAGACCCGAAGACTTGAAGGTTATAGAGCTTGATTTTGCAGATGTTATTGAAGATAAGCTCCGCAGGCTTGAAAGAGCGGGAATTGACACGCCCGAAAACACTTATTATATCCCCGCCGAACCAAAAATGACCAACCGAACGGCAACAAGGCTGATTGCGAACGGCTTTGACGGCAGAGTTAAAAGCTTTTGCAGCATTCTGGGCGCAACTCAGTATCTGACCGTCAATGAATTTTCAAACATACTCGGAATAATCGGCAGGCTTCAGTCGCCCGGCAGCAGCATTGTTTTTGATTATCACTGCACCGAGGACAAAAAGCTTGTTTCGCTTGCGGCGGGAGCGGGCGAAAACATGCAGTCGTCTTATACATATCTTGAAATCGAACGGCTTCTTTCACGCTTCGGATATCTTATCTATGAACATCTGAACGCCGAGGAAGCAACGGAACAATACTTCTCGGAATATAACATGGCGAACCCCTCCCGCACCATGAAAGCCCCCGAAAGCTCCGCATACTGCCTTGCCGTCAAAAAGCTTTGATTTTCCGCTTTGCGATATTGACTAATCAATCGGTTTATGATATCATAATTTGACTATAAAATAATTATAATGGGAAAGTAACGATTGTTTTCATATTGCAAAGGAGTTTCACCATGAAGAAAAAAGTTCTCGTTCTTTTCGGCGGAGTTTCAAGCGAACACGATGTTTCGCTCTCCTCCGCATGCTCCGTAATCAAAAATATCCCGACAGATAAATACGATGTTATCACCATGGGCATAACCGACAGCGGAAGTTGCTATGTTTACAGCGGCTCTCCCGACATGCTACCCGGGCGGAAATGGCTTGAGGACAAAAAGAATCTTGAGCCTGCGGTTATCTCAACCGACCGTTCGCATCACGGAATCATCCGCCTCTCAAAAGGCGCTGAAATTGAAAAAATCGATGTTGTTTTCCCCGTGCTTCACGGCAAAAACGGCGAGGACGGCACAATGCAGGGTCTTCTTGAAATTGCAGGTCTGCCCTATGTCGGCTGTGACACGGAGGCAAGCGCAATCTGCATGGATAAGGCGGCAACAAACGCCATTATGGATCTCTACGGCATCAATCAGGCAAAATGGGTTTCTTTTGACAAAAACGCCTATTCCGCCGATAAAGACGCTCTTCTCAAAAATGCGGCAGAAAAGCTCGGATTCCCGATTTTCGTTAAGCCCGCAAACGCAGGTTCTTCGGTCGGCATAAGCAAGGCAAAGAGCATTCCCGAGCTTGAAGAAGCCTGCGAAAAAGCCTTTGAGCATGACAGAAAGCTTGTTCTTGAAGAAGGCATTGTCGGCATGGAGGTCGAATGCGCCGTTCTCGGCAATGACGAGCCTATAGCTTCGGTTGCGGGCGAGGTTGTTCCCTGCAACGAGTTTTATGACTATGAGGCAAAATATCTTGCCAATGAGAGCGAGCTGATAATCCCCGCAAGGCTCCCCGATGAGATTCTGAATAATCTTCGTGAAACAGCGGTCAGAGTTTATAAAATTCTCGGCTGTTCGGGGCTTACGAGAGTTGACTTTTTCGTTCGTTCAAGCGACGGCGCAATAATGCTCAACGAGCCGAACACCATCCCCGGATTCACCTCAATCAGCATGTATCCCAAGCTGTTTGCCGCTTCGGGAATCCCCTATTCCGAGCTGCTTGACAGGCTGATTGAGCTTGCAATTCAAAAGCATCAGTAAAGGATTGTTCCCGAAAGGAAAGAAATGAAAGAAGCAGTTATTAAAATAGTTGACCGTCACATAACCGACGGCGAAGAAAGTATATATGAGCTGACCTCCTCGGGCAGCTTTGAGGCAACGGAAAGCGGCTGTACGGTTGTTTACAGCGAGACCGACGAGGAGATGGCTGACTGCGTAACGACTCTGAGAGTTGAAGGCTCCGAAAAAATAATAATGTCCCGTGTCGGAAAGTACAGCACGGAAATGACAATTGAAAAGGACCGCCGCCACTCCTGCTTTTATTCAACGCCGTTCGGTGCGCTGATGATGGGAGTTTATGCAACGGAAATTGCAAACGAGGTCGGCGAATCCGGCGGCACTCTCAAATTTTCATACGCAATTGATTTCAACAATGCGCCTGCTTCTGAAAACAGGCTTTGCATAACCGTTGCGGAAAAGGCCGCTTCTGTCGGCGGCAGCAACACACAGGAGGAATAAAAAATGTCACTTTTAGTCAAGCAGGCAATCAGCGAAATGCGCACGGCAATCATGGACGCCGCAGGCAGAGCCGTGGCGGACGGCGAATTCCCCATGGTTCCGCTCAGCGATTTTAATATCGAAGTTCCGGCAAACAAAGAAAACGGCGATTATTCTTCAAACGCCGCAATGGCATGGGCAAGAGATCTCAAAGCCGCTCCGAGAAAAATTGCTCAGATTATCGCAGACAGACTGGAGCTCAGCGGCACATTCTTTGACAGATGTGAAATCGCAGGACCGGGCTTTATGAATTTTTATCTCTGCGACAGCTTCAACGCTTTTATAATTCAGGATATTCTTGAAAAGGGC
>CAYXVM010000222.1:0-3274 GCA_964468465.1 uncultured Clostridium sp. | reverse complement strand
GGTTTTCTTCCCGTAACAAAAGAAGATATGGCTGAAGGAGGCTGGGAGCAGGCTGATTTTGTCTATGTAAGCGGTGACGCTTATGTTGATCACCCTGCTTTCGGTGCGGCGATTATTTCCCGAGTGCTTGAAAAAGAAGGTTTTAAGGTGGCATTCCTTGCTCAGCCCGATTGGAGAAGCGACAGGGATTTCAAGCGCTTCGGAAGGCCGAGGCTCGGATTCCTTGTCAGCAGCGGCAACATTGATTCAATGGTTGCCCATTATACGGCGGCAAAGAAAAAAAGAAGCTCCGATTATTACAGCCCCGGTGGCAAGATAGGTCTGAGACCCGACAGAGCAGTTATTGTTTATTGCAACAAAATCAGAGAGATTTACGGCGATATTCCCATTATTATCGGCGGCCTTGAAGCTTCTTTGCGCCGTTTTGCTCATTATGATTATTGGGACGATAAGGTTCGCCGTTCAATTCTTTTCGATTCTCAGGCGGATTTGATTTCTTTCGGCATGGGCGAACGCTCCGTTGCCGAAATAGCTCACAGGCTCGACAGCGGTGTGCCGGTTTCCGAAATCCGTGATATCAGAGGAACATGCTACAGCGTTGATGTCAGAGAAACGCCATATTATGCGGCTGAATGCCCGTCATATGATAATGTCTGCAAATCCAAAAAAGAATATGCGGTTTCATGCCGGATTCAGCAGGATGAGCAGGATTTTTTCAGAGGAAGAGCCGTTCGCCAAAGGCACGGCAACAGAATGCTTGTTCAGAATCAGCCTGCAATTCCTTTGTCTCAGCAGGAGCTTGACGCTGTTTATGATTTGCCTTATATGCGAACCTATCATCCGATGTATGAATCCATGGGCGGAGTTCCGGGAATTGAAGAAGTCAGATTCTCAATCGCCCATAACCGTGGGTGTTTCGGCGGATGCAATTTCTGCTCGCTTGCTTTTCATCAGGGCAGATATATCACCTCAAGAAGCAAGGAATCGATTGTTAAAGAAGCAAAATTGTTAACTCTGTTGCCCGATTTCAAGGGTTATATTCACGATATCGGCGGCCCGACTGCGAATTTCCGCCGCCCGTCCTGCGACGGTCAGGATCAGAGAGGTCTGTGCAAGGGTAAAAAATGCCTTGCTCCGTCTCCGTGCCCGAATCTTAAAGCCGACCATACCGAATATCTTGATATTCTGCGAACCGTGCGAGCATTGCCCGGCGTTAAAAAGGTGTTTATCCGTTCGGGCATCAGATATGACTATATGCTTCAGGATAAGGACGATTCATTTTTCAGAGAGCTTGTTGCTCATCATGTCAGCGGTCAGCTTAAAGTTGCGCCCGAGCATTGCTCGGCGGCCGTTCTTGATAAAATGGGTAAGCCTCATATTGAAGCTTATCTCGAATTCTCAAAAAGATATTTCAAATACAGCAAAAATGAGGGCAAGGAGCAGTATCTTGTGCCGTATCTTATGTCATCACATCCCGGCAGTACGCTGAAGGATGCGGTGGAGCTTGCGCTGTTTTTGAAGAAAATCGGCATCAGACCCGAGCAGGTTCAGGATTTTTATCCAACACCCGGAACGGTTTCAACCTGTATGTTCTATACTGGGCTTGACCCCTACACTTTGAAAGATGTTTATGTTGCAAAAGATCCGCATGAAAAGGCGATGCAGAGGGCGTTGCTCCAGTATTTTAATCCGAAAAATGCAGATCTCGTTCGTGAAGCTTTAAGAAAAGCGGGCAGAAATGACCTTATCGGCTTTGGAGAAAAATGCCTTGTCCGCCCCAAAAATCGCCCGCAGTCCGAAAGAGGAGAAAGGTCTGAAAACAGAAATGCAAAATCAAAAGGCAAAAAGAGGCGTTAACAGAAAATTACTGTATTTTCTTTTTATTCTTATAATTACTCTGATTTCTGCAGTCGGAACATACATTGCTTCGGATGAGCAGGAGGGCGAATCAAGCGGCAGTCAGACCGTGGCAGAATCAGCCGAAAGCTTTTCGATTCACTATATTGATGTCGGTCAGGGCGACTGCATTCTAACCGTTTGCAACGGAAAAACTCTGCTTATTGATGCAGGCGAAAACGGTAATGAAGCGACGGTAATTAATTATCTCAGGGCTCACGGCGTTAAATCTCTTGATTATGTTATTGCAACTCACCCTCACAGCGACCATATCGGCTCGCTTGCCGAGGCTATTGAAGAATTCGGAGCGTCAAATGTTATTATGCCAAGACTTCCCGAAAGTCTGACACCAACAACTAAAACTTATACGGATTTTCTCAATGCCGTCAAAGCTTCGGGTGCAAAGGTTATTGCCGCAAAGCCGGGCAACAGCTACACGCTCGGAAGTGCTGAATTTGAAATCCTTGCTCCCATAGATTACAATACCGAAAGCCTGAACAATGTTTCCGTAGTAACACGCCTTGTTTACGGCGGCAAAAGCTTTTTGTTCACGGGTGACGCCGAAAAAGAGGTTGAGCTTGAACTTATTGACAGCGGAGCGGTTATTGACAGCGATGTTCTTAAAGTCGGGCATCACGGCTCAAAAACTTCGTCATCAAAAGATTTTCTGGATGCGGTTTCTCCTGGAATCTGCGTTATTATGTGCGGTGAGAATAATGACTACGGCCATCCGCATAAAGAAGTGCTTAACAGATTAAAAAAATATACCGACAGAATTTACAGAACCGATATCTGCGGCAGTATTGTGTTAACCTGCGCCGACGGTGAAATTGAGGTGAATTATGAAAATGAATGACGAATTAATTCGCCTGAGCATTGACCGTATCGAGGAAGATAAGGCGGTTTGCATTGCCGATTCGGGCGAAACATTCATTATTCCGATTTCATCTGTTTCGGGCGATGTGGGCGAGGGTAAAATACTCGTTGAGAGCGAAAACGGAATATATTCCGTTGATGAAAACGAAACCGAAAGACGCAGAAAGGCTGTTTTTGAGCTTTCCGAAAGCCTTTTTGATGAATAAAAAGTAAATAATTGAAAAAAGCGTCGGGTTATTCACATTTTTCTCTTGAATAATTCGACGCTTTATTATATAATAATTTATATATGTACTTTTGGAGGAAAATGGATTGTCTGCCGAATCAGAAAGAAAAAAAGTCTTTGTTTCCGATGATGAAATGAAGAAGCAAAGAGAATATATTCAGCTCGTCCGTGCAATTACCGAACAGCACTATTCAAGCAAACCTAAAGCTTTTGTTCATACCTACGGCTGTCAGGGAAATGTTGCTGACGGTGAGCGCCTTAAAGGCATGCTTGAAC
>CAYXVM010000221.1:0-3285 GCA_964468465.1 uncultured Clostridium sp. | reverse complement strand
CTTATATTTTATAATTTTACACGCCTCATAGATATTGCCGAACTTTCCGCCTGCAACCGCCGCCGCAAGAGCTGCGCCGTAGGACGCTTCCTCGGCATAAAGAGGAATTTTTATTTCACAGCCGAACATTCCGGATACTATTCTGCGAAGTGCGGCGTTCTTTCTGATTCCGTTGCCGGAGCAGACGAGCTTCGGTGCCTTTTTGCCGCCGCTTAAATACATATCGTAAAGCTCCTTTGACATTCCGTTCAGAACGGCAAAGGCAAGGTCGGCGGCTGTCAGATTATTTTCGCTGATATTACCTATCGAGCCTCTGAGATTGGGGTCGCTTCTTGTTCCGCAGAAGCGGCAGTCCGCCGAAAGCGTTGTTTCGGTTTTGGTTTCAAGAAGCCTGTCAATCTGAGGATAAAGGCTGTCAATATTATCCCCTGAAAGCGAAGCAATTTCTCTGAAAAGGCGTTCAAGCATTGCAAACGCTCTTCCGCCGCAAAGCGCACAGCCCGCCGCAAGATAATTCCTGCCGTCAAACGGTCTTGTTTCAAGCCCTCCGCCGTCAACGGGCGAAGCGGAAAGCCATGAAATCTGCGAACCCGTTCCGACATTTATCAGAGCGTCGTCCGAATCGGAGACCGAGCCGATGAAGCTTGCCTGATTGTCGCCGAGAGCGGCGCAGACGGGAACGCCCTTATAATCGCCGATTGCCTTGAATTCAGCCGTAACATCGGGCAGTCTCGGATTATCGATTGTAAAGCGGTTTTCTTTAATATCAAAGCACCCGAGGCTTGCGGCGTTTGTGATATGAACAAGCGGTTTTTCATGCCCGCATATCCGCATTGCCGCATAATCGGCAACCGTGCAGAGACATGCCGCATTTTCGGGAACAAGTCCGTTCTGCTCGTTATAAAAATCCGTTGCAAGCCCGTAGCCCGCAAAACAGCCGAGAGCCTGAGCATAGGTTTTTCCGTCTTTGAAATCCAACGCCGCTCTTGAGTCCTGCCAGGTATAAAGCGGGCTTAAAGCTGAGCCGTTTCCGTCAACATAAACTATGCCGTGCATCTGACCCGAAAAACCGATTGCAAATGCGTTTTCTGCGTCAAGCTCCGAGAGAAGCTCTGTAACGCTTCGCATGATTTCTTCGGTATCCTGAATTCTTTCATATTCCTTTTCGGAATTAATGAATGAATTATTCTGTTTTGTCACGGATTTGACGATATCGCCGCTGACAATATCAACCGCAACGCCGCAGATGCTTGTTGTTCCGATATCAATTCCGACTATATTCATAATTTCACCTTACGCCATCGAAGCCGAGTTCGGGTCAAGCCTTGTTATGATATCCTGCTGAATTGCAGGCGATAGGTCAAGGAAGTTAACGAACGTGCCGTGGATTCTCATAATATAAACTCCGCTCGGTGCGTACTTTTTCGGGTCTGCAAGCACCTTTCTGAGAATTTCCGCCGTTGTGACATTGACATAGAGATAGAAAGGCGAAACGCCTTCTTTCATCGGGTTAAAGAATAAGGGATTGATAACTTTATCTCTGAATTCGATACCCTTTTCTTCATATGTTCCGGATTTGAAATATTTGGGGTCAATTCCGAGATGTGAAGCGTAGCCGCCGTTCATCTTTTCAAACGGCATGTTCATATTTGAGAGCATGCGGAAGCCGAGACCGTTTTCGGCGCTTCCGTAGAGCGGGTCAACGCCGTAGCCGAGCATATCTCTCGATTTCCTGCCGTCGGGCGTTGCGCCTACCCAATAGCCGTAAAGCAAATGGGTTGAGGGCGAGCTGAAATCGGGTCTGAACGGATTGCCAAGGTAGTTTTTCGTTGATGAAACAATATCTGCAACCTTTGAAGCAATCTCGCCCGCTTCTTCGTCAACCTTTTTAATGTTGTTTCCGAATTTATCTGCAGAAAGCAGGAAGTCACGCAGTTCCTCATAGCCTTTGAAATCCGCTTTCATTGCGTCAACAAGCTTTTCTTTATCCTGCGGTCTCTCGGCAAGGAGTTTATCGATAGCGGCGAAGCTGTCGGCGATAACCGAAACGCCGTGAATAAGGCAGCCGCTGCCGTTATATTCCGTTCCCTGCTCGTGAATGTCTCTTGCATCAATGCCGTTTTCAAGGCCGCCCATGAGGCACGAAAGGAACGGCACTCTCTGAGTTGAAAGAGCTGCGGAAGCTCCGTTTGCCGCCTTGCCCATTTCGGCAACGAACTTTTTAACATTTTCATAGAATGCTTCTCTGACATTTTCAAGCTCGCATTTTTCAACATCAACAAGCTTTTCGCCCGTTATTGCCGAAACGCCGCCCGTCAGAGTCATTTCGAGAATCTTGGGAAGATTCAGCCAGCTGTTGGTTGTGTTGCCGTTATCCTTGCCCATGATAAGCGGCTCCTGACAGCCTGCGATTGAAATATCGGCAAGGTCGCCGTCCGCAACGCCCTTTGACGAAAGCACGGTAAACAGCGAATCGTCATTGAAGAATGACGGAGTGAGTGTGCCCGGAGTGAACAGGAATTTGCCCATCTCCTCATAAAGCTTTGCGGGGGTGTTCTTATGAAGCTTAACCGAAAGAATCGGCTGAGGCAGGTTCATGTCATAATATGCGTCCATGAGCGCATAGGTTGTTTCGTTGGTCAGATCGTTGCCGCAAAGGTCACGGCCGCTGACGATGATATTCTGAGAAATCGCCCAGCTTCTGTCGGCAACATTGAAGAAAACAAGGAAATGCTTGAAAATCGATGCGGCGGTCTCACGGTCAAGACCGTTTCTGTAAGGCTCAAAAATTCTGTCAGCATTGCCGACCGAGAATGCGAACGGGTTCGGAGACTGCTCAAGGCACATAATCTGCCACATAATCATGAATGACTGAATTGCTTCATAGAGATTTTCCGCTCCGTTTTCGGGAACCTTGCGGAGAGTTTTCTCCATGAGCTCAAGCTCGGCTTTTCGTTCAGGCGAAGCCGTGAGAGCCTTTTCCTTTGCCATATCTGCATAACGGTTTGCAAGAATCGGGGCGCATTCAAGAGCGATTGCAAACGCCTTGTAGCCGTTGCCCTCTTTGCCCTCGGTTTTCTTTATCATATCCTTAACGCCGTGCTTTATCGCATAGCGCATATCGGGGATAAGATGACCCGTTACCTGCTCAAAGAAGAATATAACCTCTTTTGTGTAACACTCGGCTTTGCCGTAAACCTCTCTGAGCTTTTCGGCATATTCTGTTTCGGCAAATTCTTTTCTGACCTTGTCAATCCTATCAGCGGTAAACTCCTCATTCGGCTC
>CAYXVM010000220.1:0-3295 GCA_964468465.1 uncultured Clostridium sp. | reverse complement strand
AACTATCGCCTTGGGCTCCTTAGAAAAGGAGCTGCCCGTAGGGCTGAGGATTGATTAGTTAACGGATTAATCAATGCAACAGATAATACACAAGTTGCCGAAAATGAAAATACTTGCGGAGCAATTACAATCGGTCATAGGCAGAGCCTATCCTTAATTTGCGAAGCAAACTTCATTTTTGCAAAAAACGGGCGACCACACAGGGTCGCCCCTACCTTTATGTGCCACAGGTACACTTCATTTCTTCATTTTCTTTTCGGGACGGATCACCGGTTTCGCAAAAATTGCTCAGTTCTGCATTTTGGACGATGTGGGCATTGTCCCCTACAAATTGACTGATATAAAACCCACAAAAAAGCCGCCCGGGATGACCGAGCGGCAAATTTATGTTTGAAATTATTCTGCTTCTGCGGCGGCTTTTGCTTCTTCGATAACCTTCTGAGCAACATTTTCGGGAGCTGCTTCATAGTGGTCAAATACGAATGAGAAATATCCTCTGCCGACAGTTACGGAGCGGAGAACCGTTGCAAAGTCGCCCATTTCAGCCATGGGAACTTCTGCAACAAGCTCCTGCATTTTGGGGTCGTCCTCGCAGGGACCCATGCCGAGAACTCTGCCTCGTCTCTTGGTGATGTCGCCCATGATGTCGCCGAGATTGTCGCCGGGCATATAGGCTTTGAGTGAGCCGTAGGGTTCAAGAAGCTTCGGGCCTGCCTGAGGCATACCGTTCTTATAAGCGATCTTTGCCGCCATCTTGAACGCCATTTCGTTTGAGTCAACGGGATGTGACGAGCCGTCGTAAAGAGTTGCTCTCAGGCCGACAACGGGATAGCCTGCAAGAGGTCCTTTGAGGATTGCTTCACGCAGACCCTTTTCAACAGCGGGGAAGAAGTTCTTGGGAACTGAACCGCCGACAACTCTCTCGGCAAATTCAAACTCGTCGCTGTCGATATGTTCAAACTCAATCCAAACGTCGCCGAACTGACCGCTTCCGCCGGACTGCTTCTTATGTCTGCCCTGAACGGCAACCTTCTTGCTGATTGTTTCTCTGTAAGCAACCTTCGGAACGGAGAGGTCAACCTCAACGCCGAATTTGTTTTTAAGCTTTGTAACAACCGAATCAAGATGCTGCTCGCCAAGGCCGGAGAGAATCTGCTCTCTTGTTTCGGAATTGGTGGCGTAGGAAATGGTGAGGTCTTCTTCTGCAAGTCTGTTAAGGCCTGCGGCAACCTTATCTTCTTCGCCCTTCTTGCGAACCTTGATAGCCATGGGAAGGCAGGGCTGCGGGAAATTGATTCCTTCAAGCTTGACTTCATTCTTAGCCGAGCAGAGAGTGTCGCCCGTCTTGAAGCCCGAAAGCTTGGTAACAACGCCGATATCGCCGGCAACGATTGCCTGAGCGTCCTCCTGCTTGCTGCCCTTGAGGAATACTATCTTGCCCATTCTCTCGCTCTCACTCGTGCGCTCGTTATAAGCGGGAGTTTCGGGAGTGATCTTGCCGGAAACAACCTTGAAGAAGGACATTTTACCGACGAACGGGTCAGCGATGGTCTTGAAGCATATAGCGGCAACAGGGCCGTTTTCGTCGCATTTGAGGTCACCCTCGCCTGCCTTTGAAGCGGCGTCGGGAGCGGCGGCAACAATGCCGTTAAGAAGCAGGTCAACCGCTTCGTTCTTGAGACCCGAGCAGGCATAAACGGGGTAGATATCTCCCGAAGCAACGCCGGCTTTAAGTCCTCTTGCAATCTCGTCGGCTGTGAGCTCCTCTTCCATGAAGAATTTCTCCATGAGTTCTTCATCTGCCGAAGCAACTGCTTCGCTGAATTCAGCTTTCAGCTCCGCAATCTCATCGCTCTCGGGCATGGGAATCTCGGTTGCCTTGCCGTTATCGTATTTATAAGCCTTGTTAACCGAAAAGTCAACATAAGCCGAAACCTTTTCATTTTCAACATAGGGAACAACTACGGGGCAAAGCTTTGAGCCGTAAACCTCTTTGAGTGCGCCGTAGGTCTTGCCGAAATCCGCATGCTCGGAATCGCAGCGGGAGAGAACGAAAATCTTTGCAAGATTTCTCTCAGAAGCCGCTTTGAAAGCCTTTTCTGCGCCGACATCAACTGCGTGACCTGAGCCGAGAACGATAAGAGCTGTCTCAGCCGCACGGATACCCTCGCTCAGACCGCCCGCAAAGTCGAAAAGACCCGGAGTGTCAAGCAGATTTATCTTTGTGTTATTCCATTCAAAAGCCGCCATAGCTGTTGAAATTGAAACTTTTCTTCTTTTTTCTTCGGCGTCAAAGTCGAGAACGGTGTTGCCGTCCGCCGTTTTACCGAGTCTGTCGGTTGCCTTTGCGTTGAAAAGCATAGCCTCCGCAAGTGATGTTTTGCCTCTGCCGCTGTGACCGGCAACGGCGATGTTTCTGATGTCTTTTGCATTATATAATTTCAAAAAACTTCCTCCTTTAAGTATGCCGCCCTTTTGAAAGGGTCAAGGCAGGAAAATATTAATTTATACCGTGCTGACGCCGTGTTAGATAGAATTATATCACAAAAGTTTTCCAATTTCAATAATTTTTTTAGTGTTTTTTATACAATGGGGAGAAAAAACGCTAAAAACACAACCTCTGAGCAATCAATTCTTTTTCGGGGCTTCTTCGGGAGCAGGTTTGGCGGCTTTTCTGCCTCTGCCGTAAAGATGAATTATGCCCTCCTCGTTGAGCGCTTTAATGAGAACGAAGGTTATGGGAACAATGAAAATTCCGATAACTCCGAAAAGCTGAAGCCCGAGATACATGCCCATGAGTGTCAGAATCGGGTGGATACCGACATTCATTGCGACAAGACGGGGTTCGAGAATCTGGCGGATAATCGTTATAACGCCGTAAATGATGAAAAGTCCTATGCCGAGACCGATTTTGCCGGAAAACAGGCTGAACAGCGCCCACGGAACCATAACGGTTCCCGTTCCGAGCACGGGAAGAATATCCACAAGAGCGGTGACAATGGAAATCGCAATGATGTAGCCGCCGTTGTAAACGCCGATCAGCTTCAGAATATTCAGACCGATTGAAATTTCACAGAAAGTGATAAAGATAATCGTGACATAGGATTTGCACATTTTTCCTATAATATCTCCGAAAATCCTCTTGGTTCTGACGATTGCTCTTTCGTGTTCCTCCGAAATATTTTTCTTTATCAGATTTGTAACATTGTCATAATCGCAGGTTATAAAGAAGCAGGCGATTATGCTGATAAGAGTTGCGGTTAAAATTGAGGGAATCTGCCTTGCAGTTGAGAGA
>CAYXVM010000219.1:0-3305 GCA_964468465.1 uncultured Clostridium sp. | reverse complement strand
AAGCTCTTTGAGTAATTCTCTTCTGCATTCGCAGACATATCCGCCCGTAAAGCCCGTATCCTCACATTTCGGGCAGGTGTATGGAACTTCAAGATAGTTTTCGGGATAGCCGTTTTCTTTGAGAACGGATTTTATTGAATTTTGAATTGAAATATTGAGGTTTGAAAGCTCTTCAATATACTGACTTGCGTCTTTTCCCATTCCGATTGCTTTTGCAACTGCAAGACCCGTAACGGAAAGCTCATCCTCATACTTTGAGATAATCGGGAGCTTTTCGGTAACTTCAAGGTGTCTTGCAAGCTGAGTTCGCTGAGCTTTATTCCGTCTGCCTTCAATAATCTGGGTTGCGTTTGAAAGGGTCGCTGTGCTGTAACTCATTGTTTTTTCTTCCGTTCATATTTAAGCTCTCCGTGAAGTGAGCGTTCTTTGAATTCATCAAGGTCATATGATGCCGATCCTTGACCTTTGCTCGGAGATGAGGACGGATTTTTCTCTTTCTGCTCTGTCAATGCTTTTTCAACATCAGCTGCGGTTTTGTAGCCCTTGGCGCTCCAATTCTTCAATATTTTATCCATATAGCTGAAGCTGAGCTTGCCTGTGTAGTTTGCCATTTCTTCATATGCAAGGATAATCATGTCAATGCCGAATTTCAAATCATTGCTCCAAAAGCGGAGATATTCGGATTGCTTGACAGTCGGTCTCGGCGTTGATATTCCTGCACTTGAAGCCAGCTCTCTCCAAAGACTGTTTGCGTTTCTCAACTTTTTGATCTGTTCGGCCGCTTTGTCAATGGTGTCTATTTCTTTTCTGCCCCAATCCTTGCCGACGGATTCTATGTAGCCGTAGTTCGTTTTTCCGATTGAAACGCAGTAGTCGATAAGCATAAAAAGCACTTCGGTCGGCAAACCGTAATGGTCAAAGAGCAAAAGCAATGTGCATTGACCGTCGTATCCAATGGTTTTGCCAAGCTTTTGCTGCGCTTCATTGAAAAGATGACCGATTTCGGGCGATTCCTCAATTCTTTTTGCAATTTCAGAGCTTGACGGCTTTGAAGGAGTAAGCTCGGCGGGTTCAGGCTTTTTGATGATTTCTTTTTCAGTTTTTTCAGGCTGAGGTTCAGGGTTCACGGCAACAGATGTCTGATTTTCTTCCGAACCTTCAACCGATAAAACTCCCGTCAGAACCCAATACTGAAGATAATCATATGCGTCGCTTTTGTCCATTTTTAATGCGGCGCACATCTTGTCAATGTCGGGATTATCTGGAGAATTGCGCAGTATCCAGAGCAGAACTTTTAGCTGATGCTCGTTTGCAAGTCGAATGTGCTTGTCAACGATATCGGTCGGCACTGCAAATATTGACTTGAAAGCTGACGGATTGACCGAGTAATTCATTTTCACAACTCCGTATCGGTTAGAATTATAATATGTATTAATAAAATCAGTAAACATAATTATACACAATTTCAGTGTAAAAAGAAACAGATTTTTTCAAAAAAACCGTCGAAACAAAATCTTCTATACTCTTTCGTCAAAATCACAAGCTGTTGTGTTTCTTTATTTGCTTCGGCACAATCCAATCGGCAAAAGCGACAAATTGAAAAGAAAATGGAAATTGATAAAGAAAAAGAGACTGCCGAAAAGCAGTCTCTTAATCATGCGTTTTAAATCAAACGGCTCTTGTAACCTTACCTGAGCGAAGGCAACGAGTGCAGGCATAAACTCTCTTGGGAGTGCCGTTAACAACTGCCTTAACTCTTTTAACGTTGGGCTTCCATGTTCTGTTGGAGCGTCTGTGTGAATGGGAAACCTTAATGCCGAATGACACATCTTTTCCGCAGAATTCGCATTTTGCCATGTGTCAAACACCTCCTTGTTAGTCATTAACAGATGATATATTAGCAGATTTCAAATCAAATTGCAAGAGTTTTTTTATATTTTTCTTAATATTATTAAATTTTCGGAGATTTTTTCAAATAGGTATTGCATTTTTTAATTAAATGGTTTATAATACCCACAGAACATTTGTTTGACTAATAAGCTGGAGGATTTAAAATGGCTGATAAAAAGAAAGCTCTTGAAACAGCACTTGCTCAGATTGAAAAGGCATACGGCAAAGGAACAATTATGAGACTCGGCGAAAATACGGGTATGAATATTGAATCCATTTCAACGGGTTCGTTGACTCTTGATGCCGCAACGGGTATCGGCGGAATGCCCAGAGGAAGAATAATCGAAATTTACGGTCCCGAATCTTCGGGTAAAACCACTCTTGCTCTTTCGGTTGTTGCTCAGGCTCAGAAAAACGGCGGAGAGGCCGCTTTTATCGATGCGGAGCATGCTCTTGATCCAGGATATGCTCAGAATCTCGGCGTTGATGTTGATTCGCTCCTTGTTTCTCAGCCTGATAACGGCGAGCAGGCTCTTGAAATTGCCGAAGCTCTTGTCCGCTCCGGTGCGCTCGATGTTGTTGTTATTGACTCGGTTGCTGCTCTTGTTCCCCGTTCGGAAATCGAGGGAGAAATGGGCGATTCCCATGTCGGAGCTCATGCAAGGCTTATGTCTCAGGCTCTCAGAAAGATTGCCGGCGCCGTTGCAAAGTCAAACACAATCATTATTTTCATCAATCAGCTTCGTGAAAAGGTCGGCGTTGTTTACGGAAATCCCGAAGTAACAACAGGCGGAAGAGCACTTAAATTCTATGCAACAATGAGAATAGATGTCCGCAGGGTTGAATCGCTCAAAGGCGCGGGCAATGAGATAATCGGCAACAGAACAAGATGTAAAATCGTTAAGAATAAGGTTGCTCCTCCGTTTAAAGAAGCGGAGTTTGACATCATGTACGGCAAGGGAATATCCAAGGTCGGCGAGATTGTTGATATCGGTGTTAAATATAATGTAATTCAGAAGAGCGGAGCATGGTTCTCTTATGGTGATATGCGTCTCGGTCAGGGCAGAGACAATGTCAAAGAGCTTTTCGCATCTTCTCCCGAGCTTGCAGATGAAATCGAGAAAAAGATTTATGCCGCAATGAAAGAATCGGCAGAGGAAGCAAAGGCAAAGAAGCCGAGACCTGCCGCTCCTCAGCCGCCCGCCCCGGAACCGACAACAAAGGCAAACGCAAGAGCAAAGCTTGATATCGTTGTTGACGACGATGACGAATAATTAATATGAAAATAACGGCTAATCCCGGCAAACAGAATAAAATTCATATTCTCTGTGACGGTGAATACTCTTTTACCGTTGATGCGGAGTATTGGTATGGTTCCACATATTGCGGAATAAAAAATATAGACGATGAAGCGG
>CAYXVM010000218.1:0-3334 GCA_964468465.1 uncultured Clostridium sp. | reverse complement strand
GGCAATGGCTCCGCCGATTGCAGAGGTGATGTGATCGTAGCCCGGCGCAATGTCGGTAACAAGAGGGCCGAGCACATAGAACGGAGCACCCATGCAGATTGTCTGCTGAACCTTCATATTCGCCGCAATCTGATCCATGGGAACATGACCGGGGCCTTCAACCATGACCTGAACATCCTTTTCCCATGCTCTTTTTGTCAGCTCTCCCAAGCGAACGAGTTCTTCAATCTGGCAAACATCTGTCGCATCGGCAAGACAGCCGGGTCGGCAGGCATCGCCGAGCGAAACCGTTACATCATATTCACGGCAAATATCGAGAATTTCATCGTAATATTCATAAAAAGGATTCTCTTCACCCGTCATGCACATCCATGCAAAAACAAGCGAGCCGCCCCTTGAAACAATATTCATCTTGCGCTTGTGCTTGCGAATCTGATCGATGGTTTTGCGGGTTATTCCGCAATGGAGGGTTACAAAATCAACTCCGTCCTGTGCATGAAGTCTCACAACATCAATAAAATCCTTCGCCGTGAGCTTATCCAAATCACGCTGATAGTGAATAACGCTGTCATAAACGGGAACCGTGCCGACCATTGCGGGGCACTCGGAGGTCAACTTTCTGCGAAACGGCTGAGTGTTGCCGTGGCTTGAAAGATCCATTATCGCCTCAGCGCCCATGTTAACCGCCGAGAGAACTTTTTCCATCTCCAAATCATAATCCTTGCAGTCACGGGAAACGCCGAGGTTGACATTTATTTTGGTGCGGAGCATTGAGCCGATTCCCTCGGGGTCAAGGCAGGTGTGGAGCTTATTTGCAGGGATTGCAACCTTTCCGCAGGCAACGAGCCCGAGCAATTCATCAACGGTCATCTGCTCTTTTTTTGCAACCATCTCTATTTCGGGCGTTACTATGCCACGGCGGGCGGCGTCCATCTGGGTTGTATAATTTCGTTCCATATATTTAACTCTCCTATTATTTATTCAAACAGATTTTTAATGGCAAAGGCATGATTCATAGGCCCCGAGCCCTTGCCGAGATCAAGCATATCCGCAAGTGCGCCCGAAAGATAAGCCTTTGCGTTTCTGACGGCAAGTTCTATCGGCTGACCCTTTGCAAGATTTGCGGCAATTGCGCTTGAAAGTGTGCAACCTGTGCCGTGAGTATTGGGATTGTTGATTCTTTTGCCTTCAAGCCAGCATCCGCCGCCACCTTGCCATAAATAGTCGTTGGCGTCATTAATGCTGTGACCGCCCTTGCAAAGAACCGAACAGCCATATTTTTGCCCGATTTTTTCAGAGGCTTTCTCCATATCTTTGCCGCAGTTTATTTTTATTCCCGAAAGAATCTCTGCCTCCGGAATATTCGGCGTTACAAGCTCCGCCAAAGGCAAAAGCTGATTACACAGCGCATCAACCGCATTATCTTTCAAAAGCCTTGCCCCCGAGGTTGCAACCATAACCGGGTCAACAACAACCTTTTCGGCTTTATATTCTTTCAGCTTTTCAGCTATCACCCCGATTAATCCGGCGGAAGAAACCATGCCGATTTTAACCGCATCGGGGTAAATATCGGTAAAAGCCGCATCAATCTGCTCTTCGAGAAATTTCGGCGGAACTTCAAGAATATCAAATACGCCCGTTGTGTTCTGTGCAGTCAGAGCGGTTATTGCGCTCATGGCAAAAACTCCGTTCACGGTCATGGTTTTAATATCAGCCTGAATGCCGGCGCCTCCGCTTGAATCGCTGCCTGCAATAGTTAATGCTGTTTTCATGTTAAACTCCTTGATGGGGATTATTGTTCGTTACTTCTTTTGCCTTTTCTTTCAGCTCCGAAGCCGCTTTCCGGACGTCATCTGCCGCAAAGATTGCCGAAACAACCGCAATTCCGCTCATGCCGCAGCCCTTGATTTCAGAAACATTGTCAAGGCTGATGCCGCCTATGGCAACGGCGGGCACGGAAACCGAAGAACAGATTTCTTTCAGCTTCTCTGCAGTTATTCTTATTGCGTTTTTCTTTGTCGGCGACGGAAAAACGGCGCCCACTCCGAGATAATCCGCTCCTGCTTTTTCCGCATCCCGAGCCCGTTCAACGGTCTTCGCCGTTGCTCCGATTATAAAATCTTTGCCGACTTTTTGGCGAAGCTCGGCAACGGGCATGTCTTCGATTCCTACATGAACTCCGTCTGCACCGCTTTTCAGCGCAACTTCGACATTGTCGTTTATGATAAGCGGAACATTGTACCGACTGCAAAGCTCTTTTACTTTGATCGCTTCGGCAATGAATTCTTCCTCTGGAAGATTTTTTTCACGGAGCTGAACGATTGTTACGCCGCCCTTCAGTGCGTCTTCAATTTGCTCATATAATGTCTGATTCTGAGTCCAGCTGCGGTCGGTAACGGCATATAAAAGCAGCATATCCTTACTGAATTTCATTTTGATTCTCCTGACTCATTAAGATATTTTCGCACATCGGCGCATACCATGGCTCCGCTCATTACGCACGCTCCGGCGGCTCCCGCTCTCCGAACTTCAGCGATATTATCCGGGCAGATACCGCCGATTGCATAAACGGGAATTGAAACGCTGTCGCATACGCTTTTGAGAAATGCCGTTCCCCTACCAGGCAGACCTTTTTTGCAGTCAGTATCATAAACATGCCCCGCCGTTATATAAGTGCATCCGAGCTTTTCGGCTTCAATTGCGTCCTCAACGGAATGGCAGGAAGCACCGAGCGTTGAAAAGCGTGCTTTTTCCTCATTGGAAAGACTGCGGAGAATGCCAAGCGGCAGATGCAGAGAAATGCAATCAAGCTTTGCCGCAACGCTCTGAAAGGTGTGAAGAATGCAGGGAGTTCCGTACTTTCGGCAAATTTCAAGGGTTTTGACCGCAAGGCGTTCATATTCATCCTTGGTCAGGTCTTTTTCCCTCAGAATTATGCCCGCAGGATGAGCGGCGGCAATTTTTTCAATCCGCTCCGAAAAATTCTCAAAGCACAATTTCCGATTGGTTACGATAAAAATATCAAACATACAGATAGTCGTTCAGAACGGGCTGCAAGCCTTCATCGGCAATGTCCCGATACATTTTGTCAAGGCTTCGGCTGTCGTCAATCTCAAACTGCTCGTCGCCCTGCACGCCGTCCGACTCCTTTCCGCTGTATTTGCTTTCGTGGTCGCCTATACCTGTTGAAACGCCTGCCGAAACCTTGGTTGCGGCAATTTTAACAATGCCGTTACGGAATTCTGCGCTCTCCCGTGAGGATACCGTTATACCGACAAAGGGCAAAAAGATGCGGTAAGCGCACAGAATCTGGCAAAGCTGTTTTTCATGGACA
>CAYXVM010000217.1:0-3336 GCA_964468465.1 uncultured Clostridium sp. | reverse complement strand
CTTATCTGTGTAAACATATTCGCCGACATGAGAGAGGAACGAAATGCCGCCCGCCTCTTTAACACCCTTTGAGGGGGTTTCATAGTCGCCGAAAACGCCTGCAAGACCCTGACCGTAGTCGCAGAAATAGCCTGTCAGATGGCAGTCCGCAACGGGAGTTGCCATGTTCAGCTCAATGCCTTTCGGAACATCGAGCATTCCGTTGGTATGAGTTCTTGTCACGGGATATTCGGAGCTTTGCTCGGATTTTGCCGTGCCGTTCTGATATGCGGCATATTCTTCTTCGGTCAGAGGAATGATATCTGCCATTTTGGTGCGTTCTCTTTTGATGAAGCGAAGCAGAGGAATAAGATCCGGCGCTTGGTTCCAGCCCTTGTTTATCGTTCCGTGGTCGGTGAGAGCAACAATGTCGTAGTCATAATCATAGTGCTCCTGAACATATTCGTGGATGGTGAGGTAGCCGTCGCTTGCGGTGGTATGGCTGTGAAGCTGAGTTTTGTAGCTTCCCCATGTATCCCAATCAACATCTTCATAGGGGTTATCTATTATGTAGTTCTTTTCAGACTTTGCGGTTTCACCGTCAGCCGCAAAAGCGGGAGTTACGGCAGAGCAGATGAAAATAAGCGAAAGGAAAAGTGCAACTGATTTTGTGAAAATCAAAGAATTCCTTTTTTTCATTACGGTTTCTCTCCTTTATTATTTATTCGGAACGGTGAATCCCCAATCGGAAGCAAGCCAATTCCAGCCGAGTCTGACAAGTGAATATTTCGAGAAAACATAATTATCAAGGAAAGTTATAATTTTTCTGAGAACATATGAATAGTTGTGAACGGGAGCGATATCCTCTTTTTCAAGGGTTTCGCCCTCAACGCTCAGAGCGAACGGCTGAACATAGCAGACAGCACCGGGACCCTGAATATAAGCTCTGACATAACATCCGACGGAATCGGGATAATCGTCAAGGTCAATGCTTGCGCCCTGTGCAATCTCAACGCCGTTTGAAACCCAGACAATTTTATCGTAATTCGTTGCGGAAATCGTGATTTTGTCCTCGCCCTGGTCAACGGTTATTCTGCTGACCTCGGGATATGCGCCCTTGCCGAGCCAATCATCGCCCATTTCGGCTCTTGCGGAACGGCAGATGCAGAAGAATGTTCCGTCCTCCATGCTTCTGCGAAGCTCGGGAACGGTCAGCTCCTTCATCATGTGAACCGTGAAAGCTCGGTCAACCTGGTCAATAGTGTCGGAATGGGAATCGCTGAACGAAAAGCTCCAAGGAACAACGCCATAAGGGATTGTCTTTTGAAGAATTTCATCGTAAAGAACTCTGTCCCACTTGGTCTGAATATCCTGAGCACTGTTGATGCCCGTGCCGAGGCATGAGGGGTTATCAAGGAAAATTCTTGAGAATTTTCTGACATAAAGATCGTCTTTTGAAATTTCGGGGTCATTTTCGTCGCCTGCGTGAGTGTAGTCTCCGAGATGGTCAAGGAAGGTAACGCCGCCTCTCTTGCCGACCTCGGCTGCGGGGGTTTCATAGTCGCCGTCAATTCCGATAAGTCCCTGACCGTAATCGGTGAAGTAGCCGTTGATGTGGCTGTTCTGAGGAACTGCGCCGTTAAGCTCAACACCCGTTGTTACCTCAAGCATGGGTCTGCCGTTTCTGCCGACACCATTCAGAATTTCCTGCCTTCTCTCGCTCGTGAGAGGAACAAGCTCGCTGAATCCCGTGCGCTGATACTTGACAAGACGCATGAGAGAAACAACCTCGGGCTTCTGATCCCACTGAACGCCGAGAGTCATGTGGTCGGTGAGCGCAAGAATGTCATAGCCTGCCGCATAATATCCCTCAACGGTGTCTGCAATGCTCGATGCGCCGTCGCTTGCGTTGGTGTGGCAATGGAGCTGTGTTTTGTAAGCATTCCAGCTGTCCCAATCGACCGTTTCATAGGGGTTTGAAATCGTATAGTTTTTCTCTGCCGTTGCATCTGCGGCTGATGCGGGAGCTGCCGACAGCGGCAGAATCATAATAAGTGCAAGAGCCACTGCGGATAATTTCTTAAACATGGGTTTTTCCCCTTTCGCATTTATTAATACAGTTAATTATAACAAACTAACCCTTTTATTTCAAGAGATAAAAAAATTAAAAAACTGTGGAAAAACAGCTAAAAAGGTGGTATTATGTATATAAAATATACGCATGGAGGATCATTCAATGAATATTTTCAAAAGGACTGCCGCTTTTCTCTCTGCGGCTTTGATACTGTTTTCATTTGCCGCCTGCTCGGGCAAAACCGACAACGGCGAAACAACAACCACCACTACTACAACACAGGCTCCGACCGAAACCACCGTGCAGGAAGTTTCCAAAACCGAAAGCACGGCAGAAACCACGGAAATGACCGAAGTTCAGACAACGGAACCGGAGACAACCGAAGCGCCGACCACAACTGCACCGACAACAACAGCGCCAACCACAGCTGCTCCGACAACTCAGGCACCAACAACCGCAAAGCCCGTAACCACCAAGGCTCCCACAACAAAAGCGACAACAACCAAGAAACCGACAACAACCAAAAAGGCGGTTACTGCGCCGACAAGCAAAAAAGATATTGTTAATCTTTATAATTCCGCCGCAGCAAATGCCGCAAAGGCAAAGCCGGGTTATACCAAATCAAAAACCACCTCGCTGAACAATCTCAAAATGGGCGCTCTTGCGAACATCAGCGTTGTGCGTGAAACCGTCGGCAATTTCCTCGGCGAGGGCAGCTCAACCGAAACGGTTAAGAAAGGCTCGTTTGACGGCAAGTCGCTTGTTAAGAGCAGTCTCAAAGAATCCGATGTCACTTCCGCCACCTGCAAGCTTTCAGAGGATAAAAAGTATTACATTGTCAGCATCACTGTTAAGAACGAAACGAACCCTTTAAAGGGCAAAAGTGCACTCGGCAGATTCACAAACGATTATAAGGATATCAACGAAATCAATTCGGGCCTTGCCGAGGCGGGCGCAAGCGTCGGTTCGATAACAATTAACACAACAAGCGTTACCATTAACGCCAAAATCGGCGTTGAAAACAACCGCTTTGCCTCTATAACTCATAACATTAAAATGAGCGCCGTGCTCAAAGACATCAAATATACCTTTGTCAAGGTCAGCGAAGCAACCTCGGATCTTGATACAAAGGTTGTTTATTCGGATTTTAAATATTAATTTATGTTCAAACAAATCGGAGTTTGTAGGGACAGCCCTTGCGGCTGTCCGTGAAATGCTTCAAATTTCAACGGAACGCTGAGGACAGCGTTCCCTACGAAAAACCAATTGCATAAGATGGCTTA